>JAUVSX010000278.1 GCA_030596915.1 Chloroflexota bacterium
GACCCCCGTCGCTTCGACGGGCGTCGTCCCTTTGAAGCAGCAGGTGAGAGGCGGTGGCGGGACCCCCGTCGCTTCGACGGGCGTCGTCCCACAAAGGTGTTCCTGAAGCCCCCCGGCAGTCTCAGAGCTCAGGCAGCCGGGCCTCGAAGTCGTCCCAGTCTGGGGCTTCCGCCGCCGCCGCGAGCATGGGCTCACTCGTGCGCCCAGCCGCAGCAAGGCGCGCGTGGGTCGTTGCGATGATGGTGAGCACGCGACTGTCAGCTTCGTTGACGTACCCCGAGGCACAATGCTGCTTCGTTCCGAACACCCACTCACGCAGACGAACCGCTCCCTCCCAGTCTCCCTCGATAGTGATGTGCCCCTGATCCCACCGCAGGTGGAACCGAGAGAACCCCAGGCTCCCGCCAAGCCGAACCGTTTCACACAGGTGGCGCGCCCATAGTTCCATTAGACCCAGGACGAGACCGCGGCCGCTGACATCAACGCTGGGAGGGCACTCGCGGTCAAACATGTCTCGGTACCATACCTCCCAATGCGCGTCTGGCTCGACTTGGGCTTCTAGCCGGTCAGCGCCCGCGATCGATTCCTGACGCAGAGCCTCGACGTCTTGCAGTGGCATATGATTCCACCAGGTAGGATCTATCCTCGTCGCCGCTGTCCGCCAGGCCAGACGGCGGGCTCCCGCCCTCAGTCCTCCTCGAACTCCTCCACCTGGTAGGTGGACACCTTGAGGCCAGGGCGCCGGTAGGCATCGGCAGGAAGACCCGCCTTGAGGCAAAGGTGCCGCAGAAACTCGTCGGGGTCCGGCAGCTTCTCCCACACTTGAGGGAGAAAGGTCGCCCGCTGCCACCCACGTTCGACAATAACCCCGTCGACGCCCGGCCGCAGCTTGCAGATCAGCTCATCCGGGGTGGCGTGTGGGAGCGGCTCGGGATGGCTCAGCACCGAGACTTCCACCAGTAAGTCGCCCAGCTCAGGCGGGCGGACGTCTGGGAAGCGCGGATCGTGGAAGGCGGCGCCGATGGCATTCTCGCGCACGTCGAGTATCAGCGGGCGCCGCGCTTTCAGGGAGCCGATGCAGCCTCGCAACTCCTCGTGCTTGGTCAGTGTGACGAAGCTCGCCCCATCACGCGCCAGGTTATCCGAAACAGCGTCCAGGTCGACGGCCGGCGGATCGCGCCGATGAGCGACCTCCACGATGGTCTCTCGGGCAAGCTCCAGTAGTGTCCGTCGTTCCTCGGATGTGAGGCCCATCGCTCTGCTCCCTCGCCAGGCTCCTCGGGTCCGGCGTTCAGCCTGCGGCGCACCTCACCAGTGCGTCGCGAGGCGCCATCAGTCCGTATACGCCACCGCGGCGTATCCCACCACCTCCCGCTTGCCGCCCGCCGTGTCGCCCGAGGTGCGGTAGTCGAGCAGATGAGCCGTCCAGCCCCTGCGGCGTGCGATGTCCATCGCTGTCACGACGGGGGCGCGTCCGCATGCCTCGCCCCGCAAGGCGTCGCGATCGTCCCCGTCGACCACAGCCTGCAGGAAGGCGCGGTCGAGTCGTTGGGCGGTGTCGTACGGGTGGTAGTGGCTCAGATCACTCGAGATGACGATTAGATCGTCCTCTCCGAGGTGGTCGGCCAGGTCCCGCGCCACTCGCTGAGGGTCGACCTCTCCGTACAGCATAGGCACAAGGCGGAACTCGGGCAGAACGACCTGCAGGAAGGGCACCTCAACCTCGAGGCAGTGCTCCATTGCGTGCGCTTCGGGAGCGAGGACATAGACCGGCGAGCGCGCCGGCATCTCTGCCACCCGCTCGACGGCGACCGGTGCGTCACCCAGTGGCGTGCGGAACGCGGAGTAGTTGCCCAGGGCGACGCCGCGGACCGCGACCCGGTGGGCCGGGCCGAGCAGGAAGACGGTCCATTCCTTCTTGGGTAGCGTGGCCAACGCTCTGAAGGCGTATCCCGCCGTTGGGCCCGAGTAGACGTAGCCGGCGTGGGGCGCGATGACGGCCCGGACGGTACCGAGGTCCGCGGGCAGTTCGGCCTCGTCGACGTACTGCTGCACCACACGGAGCAGCGTGGACGGGTTCTCGGGGTAGAACGTGCCGGCGACGGCCGGCTGGCGGACCTGCGGATCAGTCATCCTGCACCTCCAAGTGCCCCCCATCCCCAACCGGTGGCGAAGCCACCGGCACCCTCAGCCCACAAGGGGGAGGCCTCCCCAGTAGGGGAGAGGGGAGCAGGCCTATCGTAAGCCCGGGAACTCGCTTTCCCCCGTTGCGCGTTAAAGGGTCGGGCGATAGCGGCTATGACCATACACCGGCGAGAGACTCGTCGCAGCGCGGGCACGCACCGGGATCGGACCACAGCTCCCGCACGCTGTACCAGCGCCGCTCAATGAGCCTTTCGCCACACTGGGGGCAATAAGTGCTCCCGCGGTCGGTGTCCATCACATTGCCAACATAGACGTGGTGGAGTCCCGCCGCTTTTCCGATGTCGTAGGCGCCTAGCAGCGCGGGCCCCGGCGTCGGGGGGCGATCAAGCATCTCATAGTCGGGATGGAAGGCGCTGATGTGCCAAGGCATGTCGGGATCGACCTCGGCCATCCACGAGGCCATCGCCCGCAGCTCGGCTTCAGAGTCGTTGAGGCCCGGCACGAGCAGGGTCGTGACCTCGACCCAGATGTCCGTCTCGCGAGCCATGTGGGCAATGTTGCGTTTGACCGGCTCCAGGCGAGCCTGGCACTGCTCGCGGTAGAAGTCCTCGGTGAAGGCCTTGAGGTCGACGTTGATGCCGTCCAGGTAGGGCTCGATCATATCGAGCGCTGCCTGTGACATGTACCCGTTCGAGACGTAGACGTTCTTGATGCCCTGCTGGTGGGCGAGCTTCGCCGTGTCGTACGTGTACTCGAAGAAGACGGTCGGCTCGTTGTATGTGTAGGCGATTACCGGGATATTGTCGCGCACGCAGGCGTCGACCAGGGCTTCCGGCATATGGCGCCGCCGCCCAGACCCTCCTCGCTCGTCGAGGTCTCGCATCTGGGACATTTGCCAGTTCTGGCAGAAGGGACAGTGGAAGTTGCAGCCGTAGGTGCCGATGGAGAGGGCCTCGGCGCGGGGCATGAAGTGAAAGAGGGGCTTCTTCTCGATGGGGTCGACGTGGACGGCGACGGCGTCCCCGTAGACCAGCAGATAGAGCGTACCGTCGATGTTCCGGCGCACCCCGCACTTGCCGGATTCACCCGGTTTGAGCGCGCAGAAGTGCTCACACGCCTGGCATTGCACGGCGCCGGCGGAGAGTTCTTTCACCAAATAGGCTTCCTTATGCATCGCTCCTACCCTGCTCCTCGCTCCAAATCTGCGTAATCTGTGGATTCCATGCTTCAGCCTGGCGGCTCCATCGCAAGTGCCGCAGCCCCCAGCGCCCCCACATCGTCTCCGAGCTCGGCGGCCACGACGTGCACGGCCTGCGCCGCCGATGGAAACGCGTTGCGGTCGATGGCGCGCCGCACAGGGCCGAAGAGCCTCTCTCCCAGATTCGTCAGCCCGCCGCCGATGACGATCAGCTCCGGGTTGAACAGGTTGACCAGGTTCGCTATCCCGATCCCCAGGTAGTCCATCGCCTGGGAGATGATCATATCCGCTTCCTCGTCGCCTTCGGAGGCAGCCTTGGCGACGAGCTTCGCGCTGATTCTGTCGGGGTCTCCCGCCGATAGCTCAGCGATCAGTGTCGGTACGCCGCGCGCGACGCTCTCACGTGCCCTGCGCGCGATCGCCGTGCCTGATGCCACCGCTTCGAGGCAGCCCCGGTTCCCGCATCCGCATACCGGGCCTTGCGGGAGGATTGTCTGGTGGCCAATCTCGCCCGCCAGACCGCTTGCGCCGTGATAGAGCGTGCCATCGAGGATCAGGCCGCCGCCGATGCCGGTGCTCGCGGTGACGTAGATCATGTGCGCCGTGCCCTGGCCCGCGCCGAAACGGTTCTCGCCCAGCGCTGCCGCGTTGGCGTCGATCTCCAGCAGCGCCGGCATTCCCAGCGCCTCTGCTATGTGCTGGCGGAGTGGCACGCGATCCCAGCCCGGCAGGTTGGGAGGCGATAGCACGAGGCCGGCGTCGAGGTCCAGGGGGCCCGGGGCACACACACCCACCGCGGCAACCTGGTCGGACGCCACACTGGCCAGTGCCATCACCTGGTGGGCAGCATCGACCATGCGTGCGATGACGGCATCGGGGCCCTGAAAGGTAAGGGTCTCCCGGAAATCGTGGGCCAGGATGTTGCCGGCGCGGTCGACGAGGGCGGTGTTGATCTTCGTTCCGCCCAGGTCGATACCGATGACAAGCTGCCGGAGCGCCATCATGGGTCAGGATAGCATGGGGGAGGGGCGGTGTCAAGCGGGGGGTGACCGACGCACCGAGTTGAACCGTGCATCGCACGTGCTCTGGGTGCGTTGCACGTGAGTCAACACTAGCCACGAACCTTGGCCATCAGCCTGCTACGGAAGTCCTGTGCACTCGTCGCCACTTGGTAGTCCACATCAATGGTCTCGAAGTGGCGGCGGGCGCAGGAGATTTTCATGCTCTCCACCGCGCGTAGGTCGTCCACGTCAAGGCTCCCCTTCGTCTCGCGCACGAGATAGAGCTTCTCGCGCACCTCGCCGAAACCATCCTGGACGTAGAACGCCACAGCCCAGTCGGGGTTGTAGTTGCCGATGGGCGTTGGCACGGTGAACCAGGCGGGCAGCTTGACGAACAGCTTGACCTCATCCATGGTGTCCAGTGCGGCGGCGAAATCACGCTCCAAGTTCGAGTCGAACGTGACGTGGTCGTAGATCGACCGCTCGATCGGCAGCAGGCTGTCCTCGTACCCTTCGAGATCCTCGAACAGCGACATCTGATAGGCGTCGCCGACCTCCACGTACTGCACACCGTCGACCAGAAGGCGGCGCTTCGCCCGGTTGATGGCCTCGGCCGCCCGCTGGATGTACTCGGCGGGGTTGTTGAAGACCTGGCCCAGGTTGCCAGCACGCGTGCATTGTGGTCCGGACGCGGAGCGCGCCAGCGAATCAGCGATTCAGCGAATGAGCGAATGAACGCGTCAGCGAATCAGCGAGAGATCGGACTGGCAGCCCC
>JAUVSX010000383.1 GCA_030596915.1 Chloroflexota bacterium
CATAGGCGATACCGAAGACGAAAGCGTTCTGCAGGCTTCGTTCTCGCTTGATCTCAACGCGCCCGCCGCCAAGGATGCTGAGCGTCCGCCCCGAAACCAGCACCCAGATACCCAGACCCACCATCGCGACACCGATAACCAGCCCAACGTAAGGGAACGAGGTGACCAACCACTGCCCACCCAGCGTGATGATGCCGCCAACGAGCCCGAAGACCAGGACAAAGCCAGCCGTCACGACCAGGGCGACTAGCATGCCCCGCAGCGCTCGCTGGCCCGGCGATGACTGGCCCTCCTCGCGTTTGAGTTGGTACAAGACGTAAGATGGAAGCATCAGGATGCCGCAAGGATTGACACTAGCCACCATACCAGCGGCGAAAGCGTAGCCCACAGGCAGCAGGTTGGCCAGGTTGGCGACGCCCGCCTCGATGCCGCCCCGGAAACTGACCAGCAAGAATAGCAGGCCGATCACGATCGCAGCCGGTATGACGAACGTGCCCCCGAGCGCGAGCCAACTCTGACCACGCTTCTCGCCGTCAATCTCCAGCGGCGTCGCGCTCTTGGTCGATATCAGCTTGTCACGCTGTCTCATATGACATGCCTCCGGACTCGGCGGCGGTCTACCAGCGCTACCGGGCGCCCGACGCTTCCAGCAGTGCCTCGATCCTGGCGTCGAGTTGGTCACCCGTCAACAGCCCGTTCCACCGGTCGAAGATCTCGCCGTCTGGCTTGAGGAAGATCGTCGCCGGGGTCCCGAGGATCTTGTAGTCGCGCATGATCGACTGGTCTGGCGTCGCCCCCGCAGGGTACGTGATGCCCAGTTCAGCGAGAAGGGCTATTCCGTCCTCAGTGCTGCCCAACCCAACGAACGGTCCCACGTCGACGCCGATGACCAACAGCTCTTCGTGGTACTGCTCGTAGGCCTTCTGAAGATCAGGCATCTCGACGCGACAGATGGGGCACAGGCCCGCCCAAATGCTGAGCACGACGGGCTTTCCCTGATCGAACACCTCAGAGAAGGCAACGGTGGATCCTCCCAGCGTGTCCTCGCCCTGATAGAGAGTGATCTCGAAGTCGCCGGCGAGGCTTGTCTCCTCACCCTCGGCCCCTGGCGAGTCCGCAGGCGCAGCTCTCTCCGCCTGATACACGCGCGTATCTGGCATGAACGCGGCCCACGAGAACCAGAAGTGGTTGATGCTGACGACAGGCGTCAGTTTCTTGCCCTCGAGTGGGCCGCTTACGGCCGTGCCCAGCACATCCCACTCGCTACCCGTCTGCTCGTCGACGACGTGCTCACCATCGAATGCGAAGGTTAGCACCTCACCGTCAAGCTCGCGGGCGTAGGTCGTGACTGCGCCGACATCGGCGCCGCCCGCGACGCTGCCGGCGTCCAGCGCCGATGCTGTGCCAGGGGCCCACATAACGACGATGGGCGTGCCGCCGACAGTGTCGTTCACGACGTGGACTGTCTGCATCACGTCGTAGGGGTATGCGACGGCCTCCCCGCCGAGCTCGACCGTGCCTACGCGCGCCATTGGGGGAAGCTCGCCAGGCGTTGCCGGTCCCTGGTAGAGGAAGGGCGACCGGTTCACGTCGTCGTAGCCGGGATACGGATTCTGGCCATATGGGTGCGAGAAGCCTGTAACCCGCGAGAGGACATCGCCGTCTGGATGAGCCTCCTTGAAGTCCGCCCACGATACCATCGCGGCCGGCACGAACGTGAGCCGGCTGCCCGCGTATTGCCCCGCAATGCCCTCACCCGTCGCTTGCTGCCACCAGGTCTCTGTCTGCCGGTCGTACATGATCAAGTTGCTGAAGCGAAGCCGGCCAGTCGTGCCGAAGTCGAGCACCAGGCCATCGAACGAGCGCTCGAAGGCGATGCCCGTGTTGCACAGCGGGCAGAACGTCACAGAGACCGGCACACTGCCTAGCGTATCGTTGACGATCTCGTGCCACGTCAGAATCTGGATCGGGTACGCCCGCGCGTCGCCCCCAATCTCGACCAGTATGACAGGCTCCTGCGGCTCTAGCCACGCGTCTGCATCCGACACACTGACGAACTGGGGGCTGTCGATTGCGGCAATGCCATCCTTCGGGGGGCCGCCAGACAGGATCTCACTGAACGGCACAGTGTGCCTGCTGAAATCCGTGCTGAACTCTGCCTGCGCTCGGGCCGGTGCCGGCTCCTCGGGAAGTAGCTCGACCGAGGCGGGCGGCAGCGGAGTCGGAGTGGGCAACGGCATCTGTATGGGAGTCATCGTAGCACACGCAGTAAGCAGAACCGCACCGAGCACAAAGAGCCTACGCATTCTTTCCTCTCCGTCACTATGCTTGCGACAACCTTATTGGCCACGATGGACAAGCCGTGATGGCAGCACCAGGCCACGGTTCGAAACCACGAACGCGCCCCGTCCCGAGTCGGCCGCACTCGCATTGGCCGCCGCATCTATCATATCAGGCTATTCCTAACTGTTTGATGCTATGAGGGACGGTCTCCTTACCCCCGGCCCCTTGGGCCACCGGCCCCCAATGGCTGTGTTGATTGTGGCGCTCTCGCGCGATGGGACCGGGACAGTTGTGCGGAGGCGCCGGAAGGTGGCGAGGCGTGGAGCGTTCGTCGGTGCGGCTTCTACTACAAGGAGATCAGCGCGTTGGCATGCGGTCGATCCGCCTTATCTCATCCCTTTTTCGCCACGATGAGCACATAGCCCACGAGGCCACTCTCGATCAGTTCGACCGCATGACGCGCCAGGCGCTTGCCCTCGTCAAGGTCAAGACTGCCCAGGTCTAGCTTGCCCAGCCCTGCGGCGAGCTCCACGGCGAACAACTTGCGACGTACGCCCGCTACCATATCGAGCAACGCATCGGGTTGATCCTCGAGGGTGAAGCTGGTGAAGCCCACACCCTGAAGAACAGACACGTAGTCCTCTGGGGTGGCGGCTCCAGCCACGCACGCCACCCAGGCCAGCAGAGACTGGATGTCGTCGGGCAGCGGCCCGCAGACGACTACGTCGGTCAACCCTAACCGGCCACCAGGTCCGAGCACCCGTGCCATTTCGGCCGCTGCGGTTGCCTTCTCGGGGAATGTACAGAAACTGCACTCGGAGATGACAGCGTCGAAAGCACCGTCGTCAAAGGGCAGTCGATCGGCGTCGCCCTGGCGAAAGGTAGTCAGGTGGGTCACCCTACTTTCGGCGGCGAGCGCTCCAGCAGCGGCCATGTTCTCCGATCCGTAATCTACACCCGTGACGTGGCACCCGAAGTGCTTGGCCAGATGGACGGCCGATGAGCCCCGTCCGCAGGCCACGTCCAACACGCGATCGACCGGGCCAAGCTCGATCTCCTCACCCAAGTGGCGAGTCAGCGCCAGCCCGCCGGGGTGGAAAACGTCGCTGAATAGCATGCGCACGATGTCGCTCTGATAGAAAGTCGCGCAGCAGACTTTGATCTCGCGGTCTCCAGCAATCTTCATCGTCTGGGGTTCGTTTCAGTTCTTGGGTGAGCCATCACCGCTGCACACGGTGGACTGTCGTGAAAGCGTGCATTTCAGGGACTGGGCGACGCAGGGCAGCAGTGTAGCGGAGGGTCACTTGGTTGCCATGCGCGTTGGCCCCAAG
Organism: Chloroflexota bacterium; assembly: GCA_030596915.1. Lineage (GTDB taxonomy): Bacteria > Chloroflexota > Anaerolineae > B4-G1 > B4-G1 > JAUVSX01. Next base: position 3,615 of record JAUVSX010000383.1, read on the forward strand.
ACTGGAATGCACCCGTCATCTCAGTGCCTCGAGTTCGCGTCTTGTCTGTTCTCTGTAGCCAAGGTTGTTATAGGCACAGAAAGGCACAGCCCGGCCGTCGGGCAGCAGCTCGTGGACGCAGCACTTCATCAACCGCCTCAGGTCGAAGGTATGCTCATCCATGAAGCCGTGGACCTGGACTATGAAGAAATGCTGCTTGATCAGTTCCTGGCTGGTGGGTATGGGCATGTCGATCTGGCACGCGATGCAAGATAGATTGCTCGTCGTCCCGTCTGAGCCCATCGACGCGGCCATGCTCCACAGGGCCTCCAGCGCTCCCTGCATTTCTTCCGAGATATCGGGGATCGTACGGTTGGTGACAAAGTCCAGGTAAGCATCCACGTTCAGCAGGCGCGTGATGGGAGTGACCTCTTCACCGTCGACAAAGGCGTAGGTGCAGGCCGTGCAGTCGGGATGA
>JAUVSX010000471.1 GCA_030596915.1 Chloroflexota bacterium
ATCGCCGTCGGGGTCGAGGAAGGCGAAGCAGTGGGCGTTGGTGCGACGAGTGTAGCGGAGGGACGAACGCGTGTCGGGCCAGCAGGCGTCGCCTCGACCTCAGCCCCAATAGTACAGCCCGCCCCCGCGAGCGCAATCAGAAGCACGACCGAATATAGGTTGCGACGCCTTGGTTGACCCTTCATATCAGGCTGGCTGCAGATTCCCCAGTTTCGTCGACTTCCTGGCACGCCGAATTGGTGCTGCGGTCGATTATACCGGGAGCTTGGGCGTCGTCAACGGACCAAGCGGCCTCCAGACTTGTCGAGCGATATCTTGCGCGTATACTCGACGATATCGGGCCCACCTGTCTCTGGGGAGGCTGATCTCGCTGCCGCGGCCAACCACCGCCGACCCATTGCCACCAGCCCGTGGAGCACCAGAGACGCCACGGCGCGCAACTCGGGGGACCCATTAGCGCGCCAGTACGCGCCTTGCAGATAAGGTCAGGAGACACACCACAGTGCGCATCGGAATTCGTGCGGAGGACAAGAGCATCTGGGAACGCCGCGCGCCTATCACGCCCGATGGCGTGCGCGCCCTGGTGAATGAGAGCGACCTCGAGGTCTTGGTGCAGCCCTCCACCATCCGCGTCTTCAAGGACGCTGAGTACAGGCGGGCCGGCGCCCGGGTCGAGGAGAATCTCTCATCGTGCCCGGTCGTCTTCGGTGTCAAGGAGATGCCCTCCCACACCTTCGTGCCGGGACACAGCTACGTCTTCTTCGCCCACGTCATCAAGGGCCAGCCGTACAACATGCCGATGCTCCGGCGGTTGCTGGAGCTGGGCTGCCAGTTGATCGACTACGAGAGAGTGACCGATGACCAAGGTCGCCGGCTCATCTTCTTCGGCCGGCACGCCGGATTGGCTGGGATGATCAACACGCTTTGGGCACTGGGCAAGCGCCTCGACTGGGAGGGTATCGCCAATCCCCTTAGCCAACTGCGTCAGACCCACGAGTATGGCAGCCTCTCCGAGGCCAAGGAGGCGGTTTCGGCGGCCGGAGATCACATCGTCCGTCACGGATTGCCGCGCGAGGTCGCGCCTATGGTCTGCGGGTTCGCGGGCTACGGCAACGTCTTCCGTGGGGCCAATCAGATCATCGAGCTGCTGCCGGTGCGGGAGATCGCACCTCGGGAAGTCGCCGCCGTGGCGACCAGCCCGGCATCCGCCCGCGATGTGGTCTACAAGGTCGTGTTCAAAGAAGAGCACACGGTGGAGCCAATATCGCCCGACGGATCCTTCGACTTGCAGCACTACTACGACCACCCCGAGAAATACCGTTCGCGCTTCGCCTCATATTTACCCCACCTGTCCGTATTGGTGAATTGCGTGTACTGGGAGGAGAAATACCCGCGCCTGGTCACCAAGGCGGACGCGAGGAGGCTTTATTGCGGCGCGGACGCGCCGCGCCTGCGGGTCATCGGTGACATCAGTTGCGACATTGAGGGCGCGATCGAGTGCACGGGGAAATCCACCGAACCCGGCAACCCGGTCTACGTCTACGATCCCGCCACCGACACCACCACAGATGGGGTCAAGGGCAACGGCCCGGTTGTGATGGCGGTCGACATCCTGCCGAGCGAGCTGCCCCGCGAGGCATCGACCGATTTCAGCGCCGTGCTGGCGCCGTACGTACCTGCCATTGCCGGCGCGGACTACTCGGCGCCCTTTGAAGAACTGGCCCTGCCTCCCGAGATCAAACGGGCGCTGATCACCCACCGCGGTGAACTGACGCCCAACTACCGCTACTTGCAGGCGTATCTTGGCGCGTAGCGCCGTCTGATACGCCACGGCCTGTCTTCCGCGCGGCCCGGCGCTGAGAGCTGAACGAAGGAGGTTACCTTGAAACGCGTCCTCGTACTCGGGGCTGGCCTGGTCGCCGGTCCCCTGGTCCGCTATCTGCTCGATCAGCCTGGCTACCAGGTCACGGTTGCCAGCCGCACGTTATCGAACGCTCAGGCTCTGACCGGCGATCATCCCCAGGGCAGGGCGCTGGCCTTCGACATCACACAGAACGGCGAGAAGCTGAGAGGCTTGATCGGTGAGGCTGACCTGGTCATCAGCTTACTGCCGTACATCCATCACGTGCAGGTGGCCGAGGCGTGCGTGCGCCAGCGACGCCATCTGGTCACGACCAGCTACGTCAGCGACGGAATGCGGGCGCTCGACGCTGCTGCGCGCGATGCCGGCGTCATCCTGCTCAACGAGATCGGCCTCGATCCCGGCATCGACCATATGTCGGCCATGCGCGTGATTCGACGCGTTCACGATGCGGGCGGGGAAATCAAGTCCTTTCGCTCCTATTGTGGCGGGCTCCCGGCCCCCGACGCCAACGACAATCCGCTGGGCTACAAGTTCTCGTGGAGCCCGCGCGGAGTGGTTCTCGCTGGGCGCAACGACGCCCGCTACAAGGAGCGCACGGCCATCGTGGAGGTGTCCAACGCACGGCTGTTCGCGACGCACTTCGTGACGCAGGTCGAGGGTCTGGGCGACCTGGAAGCGTACCCCAACCGCGACTCGCTGCCCTATACCGACGTGTACGGCATCCCGGAGACGGACACGATGTACCGGGGGACACTGCGCAACCTCGGATGGTGCGACGTGATGCAGAAGCTGAACGAACTGGGCTACTTCAGCCTCGACGAGCGGATCGATCTCCCGGGCAAGACCTTCCGGCAGGTGATGGCTGGCCTGGTTGGTGCGGAAGGCCCGGCCTATCTGGAGGCGAGCCTGGCCGCCGCCCTCAACGTCTCGCCAAACTCCGGAGTGATGATGGCGCTCGGGTGGCTGGGGCTTCTGAGCGACGAGCCTGTGTCGGATCAGACCACGCTGCTCGAGGTGCTGGCAGACCAACTGCTCGCCAAGATGCCCTACCGGCCTGGAGAGCGCGACATGGTGGTGCTCGTGCACGAATTCACCGCCCGGTTCGGTGATCGCCAAGAGCACATCACCTCGACGCTCGTTGACTTCGGTATGCCCGGCGGCGAGACCTCGATGGCCCGCACGGTCGGTCTGCCGGCCGCCATCGGCGCGCGCCTGATCCTGGATGGGGAGATCCAACTCACCGGTGTCCACATCCCAGTGCTACCGGAGATCTATGAGCCGGTGGTGAGAGAGCTGGAAAAGCTGGGCAGTGCGGGTGAAGAGAAGACCACGATCGTGAGCCCGTAGCGAGGACCCCC
>JAUVSX010000303.1 GCA_030596915.1 Chloroflexota bacterium
CAAGGCCAAGAACGCAAGGATGCGATCGCGGAGGTGCGCCGCTGGAACAGCGCAGGGTCCTTCCCGACGCTGGTCGTCGATGATGCGGCCAGCGTGGTGGGCTTCCGTTCGGAGGAGATCAAGAAGGCACTAGGCCTATGAGCGCCAACAGCGCGCATACTCCCCAGCCAGTAGATGCGCTCCATGAGCGATTGAGACGAGATGCGGAGGCCGCGGGGTACCACCTGAACCCCGACGAGGAGTTCGTCCGGGACCTGGTGGAGGGGTTGCTCACCAACACGCAGCGGTACGGCTATCAGGCCTGCCCGTGCCGGCTCGCTGAAGGCGACGAGGAAAAAGACCTCGACATCATCTGTCCATGCGACTATCGAGACGCGGACCTGGTCGACTGGGGGGCATGCTATTGTGCCCTCTACGTGTCGGCTGAGGTAGCCAGCGGCGAGAGAGAGGCGCAACCCATCCCAGAGCGTCGTCCCCCTGAGGGACGGCCTGCTCAGACGCTGTCGGCTCCTACCCTCAAGCAAGCGGAGGGCGAAGCGCCCTCGACGCCGGTTTGGCGCTGCCGGGTGTGCGGGTACCTGTGCGCCCGCGAGCGGCCCCCGGGTGTGTGCCCCATCTGCAAGGCCAGGCAGGACCGGTTCGAGCGATTCTGGTAGGACGCGCCCAGCGCTAAACTGCGCCGCCACGACGATCCACAGAGCTCCCTCCAAGCGAGGGCGGATCCGCTGAACGGCCTGGGCCGGGCCCTTGCGCGCTGCCCTGGGCCCGGCGAGGAGCGCTATGCCCAAGAGTGGGATTGGCGATACTTTCCAGCAGCAGACGAGGTACATCCGGGGGAAGCTGCCAGGCGGCAGGCTGGACTGGGCAAGCAAACCCGCCATGTACAAGCAATACCCCTCGGCGCCCAAGATCCCCCTCAGCCCAGCTCAGACGGCCGCCGGCCCACCCATCTGGGACGCGCTAGGGAAGCGGCGCAGTGTGCGCCGCTTCGTCTCCGTTCCCCTGGACGAGCCAGCCCTGTCGCAACTGCTGTGGGCGGCACAGGGCATCACCTCAGTGCGGCGGGGATTTGCGTTCCGCACCGCTCCCTCAGCGGGGGGCCTCTTCCCTATCGAGACCTACCTCGTTATCCATTCCGTCGGAGGCATCGAGCCGGGTATCTACCACTACGGGGTACAGAGACACGAGCTCGAGCAGTTGAGAGCTGGGGATTTCCGCGCAGAAGCAGCGCGGGCTGCACTCGATCAGGACATAGCCGGGCGGTCGAACGTAGTCTTCATCTGGACAGCCGTGTTCGACCGATCGAAATGGAAGTACCGGCAGAGGGCCTATCGCTATGTCTATCTGGACGCAGGGCACATCGCGCAGAACGTCGCCCTGGCAGCAGTGGCGCTGAATCTTGGGAGTTGCCAAGTCGCGGCGCTCTACGACGACGAGGCCAACACGCTATTAGGTGTCGACGGTCTCGACGAGAGCGCGATCTATATGACGGTAGTCGGGCGGCCAGCCTAGAGGCTTTGGGCAGGCGCGTCGCCCAGGCGAGAGCTGTCGCCACATCAATACGATTCGGGAAGGGGACACTATGGACATTCGTAAGATCTATGAATACGCTCTACAGCGCGAGCACGAGGGCATGGATTTCTTCCAGCGCAACGCGGCGCGAATGAGCCACGCGGCGGCCACGGAGATCTTCAACAGGCTGGCCGAGGAGGAAAGCCGACACATCAAGTTCATCGAGTCACTCCTCGCAGCTTTGGAAATCGGCACCCAGCCTGACACAGGGATTGCCGCCGAACTCGAGGAGGGCGGCCGCTTCATAGCACGCGCCAAATCCGAGCTGCTCGACCAGACGGTGACGGAATCGATGGTTCCCGACCTCAGTGTCCTGCGTGTGGCGTACCTCATCGAGCGCGATTTCAGGGAGTTCTATGAGACAGCAGCCTCCAAGGCGGAGGGCGATGCTAGGGAGGCTCTCACCATGCTGGCGCGGTGGGAGTACGGCCACGAGCAACTCTTCAAAGACTTGCACGACAAGCTCTTCGAGGAATACGCTCAGATGCCCTGGGGGGGCTGAGTCCGTCTTGCCCCCATCCTCGCGCCATCCGATGCTAGCGACAGGCGCCAACGGAGGAGTTGCTGCGACATGCCACAGGACTTGACCCTACGGATCGGCGGCGAAGCGGGCATGGGCCTAGAATCCAGTGGTGCTGGTTTCGCCAAGGCCATAACCCGAGGCGGGCTCTATGCCTTTGGGCTGCCGGAATACCACTCCCGCATTCGCGGCGGGCACAACTTCTTCTCCATTCGAATTGCCGGGCGTCCGCTGTTCTCCCACTCGGAGGCGGTTCACCTGGTGCTCGCGTTGGATGTCGAGACAATCCGACGCCACGTCGACTCTCTCGTCGAAGGCGGCGGTGTGATCTATGACTCCCAGCATCAGTTGCCGCCCGCGCTGCGCCGCGCCCACGCGCGCTTCTTCCCGGTCCCGCTGTCCGAATTGGCCAAGGAGCAAGGCGGCAGGGAGGTGATGCGCAACACGCTCGGACTCGGCGTCGTGGCCGGACTCATCGGATTCGATCCCGTGTACGTGGAGAGTGTGATCCGCGACAACTTCGCTCGCAAGGGTCAGGGCGTGGTGGACGCCAACTTGCGTGTGGTGGAAGCAGGTCTTCGGGCTGCGCGCGCCTTCCAGGCGGACTTTCCGTTTCGTGTCACGGCCGTCCCCGATGCGCCGCGGCGGTTGATCCTCAACGGCAACGAAGCGTTCTCGATGGGCGCGTTGGCGGGTGGTTGCCGGTTTGTGGCCGCCTACCCGATGACGCCGGGATCGCCGGTCCTGCAATGGTTTGCGGCGCACGGCGACAAGTATGGCGCGGTCACCAAGCATGCTGAGGACGAGCTCGCCGCCATCAACATGGCGATTGGCGCGGCCTACGCAGGGGTAAGGTCATTGGTCCCGACGTCGGGTGGTGGCTTCAGCCTGATGGTGGAGGCACTGGGTCTCGCCGGGATCACCGAGACGCCTGTCGTGGTCTACGAAGCACAGCGGCCCGGCCCTGCAACCGGGCTGCCAACGCGCACGGAACAAGGCGACCTTCTGTTCCTGATCCGCGCCTCTCAAGGCGAATTCCCGCGCGCAGTGCTCGCCCCTGGCACGGTGGAGCAGTCCTTCCAAGCCGGCTGGCGCGCGGTCAACCTGGCGGAGCGGTACCAGACCCCCGTTCTCGTCCTGAGCGACCACTACCTCGCAAGCTCGTACCGCACCGTGGGGATAGACGCCCTGGCCTTCTCTGAGGTGGAGATCGACCGGGGGGCTCTGCTGACGGACAAGGAGCTGGACAGCCTGACCGAGCCATACCGGCGCTTCCGCGTCACTGAATCGGGTGTCTCCCCGCGCGCTCTGCCTGGCAACCCAAACGCGGTGTGGGTGTCGACGGCCAACGAGCACGACGAATCGGGCGCCATCGACGAGAGCGCTGGGAACCGGACCCGACAGGTCGACAAGCGCATGCGGAAGATGGACGGGATCGCCAAGGAGATGGAAGCGCCATCGACCTATGGGCCGCGCGGCGCCGACGTGACGCTGATCTGTTGGGGGTCGACGTACGGGCCGCTCCGTGAGACAGTGGACACCCTGAACGCCGACCGGCCTGGCGCCGCCAATATGGTCCACTTCAACGCAATGTTCCCCCTGCCGCCAGCGTCTGTCGAGGAGGCGCTCTCGGGCGCCAAGCGGACGATCGTCGTCGAGGGCAACGCGACCGGCCAGCTCGAGACGCTGCTCCGCTCTCAGACCGGCGTCTCTGTGGACGGCTCGGTCCGCAGGTACGACGGCCGAGCATTCACGCCGGCGTACATACTCTCCCATCTGAGGGAGGTGACGTGAGATGCTGACAAGAAGGGACTTCAACGTCGAGCGGCGTCCGACGTGGTGCAGGGGGTGCGGCAACTTCGCCATTCTCAACGCGATCAAGATGGCTCTGGCCGACAGGAACTTGGCTCCTCACGAGACCTTCTTCGTCACGGGGATCGGATGCGGAAGCAAGCTGCCGCACTATATGAAGGCCACCGGCTACCACACGCTCCACGGCAGAGCGCTCGCGGTTGCGACAGGGGTACGGCTGGCAAACCACGGGCTGCACGTGATCACCGTCCACGGCGACGGCGATGGCTACGGGGAGGGGTTGGCCCACTTCCTGAACGCGGCCCGGCGCAACGTCGGTATCACCGATATCGTACAGGACAACCGCATCTACGGCCTGACGAAGGGACAGTACTCACCAACCAGTGAGGCAGGTAAGCGGACGCCCACCTCTCCGGGGGGATCCATTGACCGCCCTATCAACCCTCTGGCGCTCGCTCTCGCTGCCGGCGCGACCTTCATCTCGCGCGGCTACTCGGGCGAGCTGAAGCACCTGGCGTGGCTTATCGGAGAGGCCATCGACCACCGGGGCTATGCGTTGGTCGATGTTCTTCAACCGTGTGTGACCTGGAACCGTTCGTATGCCTACGACTTCTACCGCGAGCGCGTGTACGTTCTCGAGGAGGAGGCAGGCTACAGCCCGTCCGACCGCGACGGCGCCTGGCGGAAGGCGCAAGAGTGGGACGAGCGCATTCCGATTGGCATTGTCTACCGGGACGAGACGCTCCCCGCGTACGAGGAGCAGATCTCTGTCTTGCGGGACGGGCCTCTGGCGCGCCGTCCCCTGGCGAGATTGGGTTCAGCGCAGGTCGAGGCGCTGAGATCGGAGGTCGCCTAGGCGGTCGGCCAGCGCCACGGCGCCGTGGGACCTCGGCGCATCACCCCGCCTCAGCC
>JAUVSX010000503.1 GCA_030596915.1 Chloroflexota bacterium
CCTTCGCGATCTGGACAAGCCCCGTGCGACGCTCATCGTGCGGAACCGGCATCCTGCTACGGGCGCCGGCGACTGCCGCCACGAGCCCAGATACGACGCAACCTACGAGCAGATGATGCAACGCTGCTACTGGAACTACCTCCGCGTATACGTGCTCCAGGGCACACGCCTCGTCGATGCAACCCCTCACCACGTCGACGGATCAGACCTGCTAAGCGGCCAGTCAAGCCCTGCCGAGGTCTCGGTGGGGCCGACGGAGGCAGGACGAGATGTCCGAGCAACCTTTCTGCTCGTCCGAGCGGGTGAGCAGATGGAGACGCGGTTCGAGTTGCAGCTCCCTCAAAGCGTCGTGCGGGCAATCGACGACAGTCAGTATGAGTACCGCCTCACCGTCCAGAAGCAGCCTGGCACCCGGGCAGTCCCTCTGCACGTATCATTGCTGCTCCCACCGGGAGTGCGTCTCGTGTACAGCGAGCCAGAACCGTCCTCGCGAGACGGAGCCAAAGTGAGGTACGCGCTGACGCTCGACACCGACCAGGTCGTGCGAGTGGTGATGCAATAGGGCTGGGTCGCTGGAAGGTCGCTCGCAACAGGTAAAGCGGTGCTCGATCCTTACCGAGCGCGAAACGGGCACACCTTTGCTTGGTGTGCCCATTCTGTCTGTCGGGGCGCCGGGATTTGAACCCGGGATCTCTACAACCCCATTGTAGCGCGCTAGCCTGTCTGCGCCACGCCCCGAGCGCACTGTGCTGTACGTGCGATTATACCGCAGGCGCTTGGGATGTCAACCATCTTGGTCACAGCCAAGGTCCGGCCAGGCTGCGGGACAAGTCGAGCTGGCCTTCGCTGGTGCGAGGCGCCAGGCAATCACGGCGGCCGAGGGGTAGCGCCCCAAAGCCCGCGCCTGGCCTCGCGAGCCTGTCGCTCCATCTCCTGTAGGTGCGGCTGCTGGTTCACGTCTGGAGGGAACGTGGCCGCCGTAGCGTGCCCCAGACGCACGAGTTCAGCATTGACGAACGTGCCGTCTTCCAGGTACACGTAGCGCAGGAGGCGCCCGTACCGGTCGGTCTCGGACACGTCCTTCTGAAGGTAGACCGATCTGCCCTCGACAAGACGCCGGTTTGTCTCGGTGGCCTCCGCGGACATCCACTCTCGCGGACTCCCCGATTCGCCAGTCTCGGGCGCGTCGATGCCAATATACCGTACCCGGAACGGGTCGCCATCGATCTCCACCCTGATGGTATCACCGTCCACAACAGCGACGACACGTGCCCGCGTTCCAGCAGGAGTCGCGCGATATGCAGGACCCGGCGTGGTCGTTCCCTCGGCGCAAGCCAGGACCGCCACGGCGAGTGCTAGAAGCGCAGCACCCGCACGCTGGTGGCTCTTCACTGCACTGCACCGCACGTGTCGACGGGCGCGTGGCCGATAGAAGAGGCCGGAACTGATGCGGAGGTCCCGGCGCCCCCAACGCTGGGGCCGCGGCGTCCGCGCTTTGGCCGCCGGCGCGTCACGTCTGGGCCTGTCGTAGAACTCGGACAGCGCTTTCCACCGAGCGGCGGTCTTTCGTGCTCAGTGCCGGATCAGCCGCCCAGCCCTCGTAGATCGGAAGCAGAGACACGAACTCTGGAAGGAGCTTGCGCGCCATGCTCCGGATCGTGTCGCACAGCACCCAGGTTGCGGATGGGTCGTCGGGAGGGACGTGCTGCCGGAGGAGTCCGCGTACGGGTTCGACATCGCCCCGCGCAGTGAGGCGAATGGCGAAGCTGACGGCCTTCTTGACATCGACCTCGCTATCGAGAAGGAGCCGCTCACACAGCCGCACACACCGTTCGGCATATGCGGGGTGCTTCATTGGCAACCGTCCGACCACAATGACCCCGGCTCGCCGCACCCACTTGCTCTGATCGTCCAACCACGGCTCTATCGGCGTCAGCCACTCCTCGGGCTTCTTGCGCACAATCGGCTCGAGCGCATCCATCGCGAGCCGGTCGGCGTCCTCCCAGGTGATACACGTGCGACACATCTCTTTGAGCAGCGGGACGATGCAGTCGGGAGCCGTCAGTTCCATCGCGCCAAGCGTGATGAGGGCGACCACCCTCCCCTCGCGCCCATACCTATCCCAGAGGAGACGGACCAACGGGACGTAGTCGGGCACGCGCCTTCGCGCAGTCTTGGCAACCTCCTTCCCGATTGACTTGAGCACAGGTACCGGGATGCCGACGGTCTCCTGCAGCTCGCGCTCCTCAGCCTTGACGAAACCGATGCTGCCGGGTTCAAACTGCAGCCAGAGTTCCCGGAGTCCATCGGCGCATGCCTCCGGCGCAGCCGGATCGTACGCCTCGATCGGGACGGCTACCTCAGCGGCGATCACGGCATTCGTCATTGTGCATCACTCCTTCGGAGTCAGATGGCTGCCCCGTGCCCGAAGTGGTCTGAGGTCATTATAGGCGCGGCGGCGGTCGCCCACAATCGATGTCACGCCGCGCCGGTGGGTCGGGCGTGCAGACCGCGGGGTGCTGCGCCAGGACGGGAAGGCACCCCAAGCTGCAGCGGAATCGGCGTCGAGGCTCAGGGGCTGGAATTGAGGCAGGACGCCTGAATCTCGAAATGCTGGTGTTTGAGGTGGAAAAAGGGGTCTGCTTGTCGAGCGATGAGTGCTCATGGCAGTTATTGGATTCTTGGATGTAGCGAGGAACTTCGTCGAGGAGGTCGCTCTCGGATCCGATGTCGAAGGCGCGGACCATGTGCGGGTGATCGTCATTCGGGCTGTGAGAGTGGTCAATATGGGCATCCTCTTGGGGATGTCCTTGCAGTTCTGACTGA
>JAUVSX010000043.1 GCA_030596915.1 Chloroflexota bacterium
CAGGCTGTGTCCCAATGAGTCAGTGTGCTGGATGAGGACCTCGCCCCTCGTCACGCCGCGAAGCGTAGCCGTATCCTCACCCTCGTGAGAGACGACGCACCGCCACGCGTGGACCGACGGGAAAAGCAGTTCGCTGCGATGGGAGAAGGCCAGGCTCTCGCCGCGCCAGGTGACGTCGATCCGCGCCTCCCAGCGAAGCGGTTGCGCCGCCCCCTGGTGAGCGAATGGCACGGCGAGTATGAGCGACTCGGTGACGTCGTTGCGCCGCACGACACGCCTCTCCGTTCCGCCCCGCCGGTGAAGCGCGAAGCTCGCAACGACGTCGTAGCGCTCATCCCCGATCGAAGGCGCACCCACGATGACTTGCCCCAGCGCCTGCCGGGCCTCTTCCGGCGTGACGAAGTCGATGAAGCGCACGAACAGGCCGCCCAGTCGCCCAATCGCGTCCAACCTGCCCTGGCAACTGCAGTGTAGCACCTCGTCGATATCGGTCTCGTCGTCAGGGCAATCGTCTCCCAGCAGACGCCGCACGTCGTCGACCACGATTCTCCGGTTAAGGCTGTCGCCTAGCGCCAACATCCCGTCCTTCGCGCCCGCCGTCACCTCCAAGCCACGAGACTTGCTTCGTGAGGCCACAGGGACGACCGTGGTGAGGTTCTCGGAGTCGTAGTGCCAGTCAGCCACGGGCTCGCCGTCCACCAGCACGGAGTCCGGACGCGCGCTACCTTCCAACCAGATTTGATACGCGCGCCGGTCCGGGAGAGCATCGCAGTGGCCCTCGACCGGCCCAACCTCCACGGTCCAGGTCTCATTGGCCACTTGACGGGACCTGATGTCCGTCCACTCGTGGTTGCCAGCCCGGTAGTCTTCGGTCAGGCCGTCATCCTCGTAGAGCCGGAAGTGACCCTCGGCGCCGGGAAAGACCGACAGGACCAGCGCGTCCTTGCGCAGCGTATCGCTCGTCCCCGAAGCAAGGCGCGCGTCCAGCACGTCGCCGAAGCCAGGCGCGAGCGGCAGGATCGCTCCGGCCCGAACGAGCATCGCTATGCGGAACAAGTCGCCGACCAGGTGCACCCAGCGCGGGCCTTCGAACGTCTCCCTGGTCGCGTAGTCGATCCACGTGCCAGGGGGCACCCACACATCCGTCGCTGCCATCCCCGATTCAGGGTCGCTGGGGAAGACGATGGGCGCTGCGATCACCTGGTCTCCGAAGTAGTATTGGTAGCGAGCAGCGTAGGCTGCATCCTCTTCCGGGTACTCGTAGTACATCGGCCGGCAGAGAGAAACCCCCGTGTCGGCGGCGACGCGCGCCATCGTGTAGATGTAAGGCAGCAACCGGTAGCGTAGCTCAACAGCGCGCTTCGCGGCGCGAAACACGTCGTCGGGGTAGGCCCACGGTCGCCGCTCGGCGCGCGGGTCCTTCGTCGCGTGGAGGCGAAGGCTCGGGCTTAGTGCGCCGAACTGGACCCACCGCGCGTACAACTCCGGATCGGTGGCACCGCCCATATGTCCACCGATGTCGTGACTCCACCAGCCAAACCCTACGTTGGACGCGGTCGCCGTCATTGAGGGCTGAGACTGCAGCGCGGACCAGACAGCGTACGTGTCACCCGAGAACCCGATGTGGTAGCGGTGGTTTCCAAGCCCGCCCCAGCGACTGTAGAGCATCGCTCTCTGACCGCGCCGCGCAGAGTCCCGGAAGTGCAGGTGATTGAGCCACGGCAGCGGGTCGAGTCCCTTCATCTCCGACACCTGGCCCTGTTGCCAGTCCACCCACCAGAAGTCGACGCCCTGCTCCTCCAGAGGATGATGAAGCAGCTCGAAGTAGCTCCTGACGAACTGCTTGTCGGTGATGCGGAACGGGATCGGCCTACCGTCGTCAGGGTTCACGCCCATCGCCTTGGCGAACCGCTCGTACATCGCCTCGAAGGGCTGGACGCCCTCGGCCGGATGTAGGTTGAGTGTTGCCCTAAGACCCTTCTCGCAAACCCAGTGCAGGAAGCCCGGCGGATCGGGGAAGAGCGCGCGGTTCCAGGTGTACCCGGTCCAACTGTCTGGCAGGTGCCAGTCCATATCGATCACGAGCATTTCCAGCGGGACTCCGTGGGCTTCGAACTCGGCCACCAGTTGGCGCAGCTCCTCGTCGCTGTAAGCCCAGTAGCGGGACCACCACAGCCCCAGGACATAGCGCGGAATCAACGGTACCTTGCCGCCGAAACGAACGTAGTCCCCGAGCGCCTCCTTGTAGTCGTGCCCGTACCCGAAGAAGTACCAGTCCTGGCGGGCGCTCTCCGGCCGCGGCGCGACCCATCCATCGTCGGCATTGAAGACGACTGAGGACCCATCGTCGTAAAGCGCCCATCCGCCACGAGAAAGTATACCGGGCCCCAGGGACGCATCGCCCTCGCACCCGTCGAGGGTCCGGCGTGTCCCTCGAAGGTTCTTCAAGTCCGGTTGACCAGGCGCCCACGTTACCGGATTGCCGGCCATTACGAGCGAAATGGAGAGGTTGTCCCCGTCGAACTGGCCCTTGCGCGGCAAGTAGCGCAGCCGCAACGAACCGGTGTCGATAACCAGTTCATCTCCCTCCGTGCGACTGTCATAAACCGGGGGGTCGGCAAACCGCGTGGGGAAGGCGAATGTACCGCGGTCCTCGAACTGCCCTGAGTCGGACCACTCCAGCCGGAGCAGCTTCGAGGTCAACACGGTGAAACGCGCGTTCCCGCAGCGCACTACACTGCTGGGGTGCGCGATTGGACTGCCTGTGAATCGAATCCGCCGGAGGATATCCGGCACCGTGCCAATGTCATCCATGCCCTCGGCCTCCCGTCCAGGTTGTGCGCCCGCTTGCGTAGTCAAGGGCCCATCTGAGCGATGATCGTAGTCCCATCAAGAATCTGAACGGTCCAGTCGCCTGCCGCGGACGCAGGGCCGCCGACTGCTCGGAACGGCTGATCCGGGGCGACGCGTACGTCCCAACGCTGCACCACGGCGCCGCCTCGGTACAACACGATCGTCGCGTCCATAGAGCGGGTCGTTGCGACAGCGATCTCCGCGCTTTCGCCCTGGGGCAGCAGGCGAATTGCTGCCTCCTCGTTGGCCCAGTTGTAGCCACCGATCCCACTCACCGGATACCACCGCTCCGTCCACAACACGCTTGCCCCAGGCTGAAGCGTCCGGTAGTCCCAGAAAGTAGGAGTCAGCCCGCCCCACAGCTCAAAGTAGCGGCTTCCATCGTCAGTCCACATCTCCGACCCAAGATCGCCCAGACAGAACAGCTTGACACCGGTGGCCGTGTCCATTGGAAATACCCGAACGATCCCCTGATCGGCGGCCAGATCGTAGGCACCAACGAAACCAGCCAGCGCAGGACGCGCAAACACGCCAAGCGGCTTGCGCCACTCACTGTAGCGGCTGAAGTCACGCCCGTTGTGCTCGGGCCAGGCCATTGTGCCGCCTGGGCCGGGCAGGGACGGATCGGCAGTCGAGTGAACCGTGACCCTGGTGGCTGGGAGTATGAAGAGCGTGTCTGACTACGGCACGTTGCGGCCGGAGAGCGTCAGCATCGCATTGGCCCAGAACTGGTACGGCTGCGCATCACCGGTTGCGTTTGAAATGCGCGGGGCCACCGAGAAGTAGCTGCGCCCTCGGTCCAGCCAGATAGTCACCTCTACGGTCAGCCCGGTCCGATCGTCAGTGTCCCAGATGCGCACGCCATTGCCCAGGAGCTCGTGCTGCCACGGACGGTACGTATTGAGGCCGTGCTCATCCGTGGGGAATGACCACTCCATCCCGCCCGCGGCCAGCCACCAGCCGCGGATGCCCCACCGGGTCGGCTTGACCACAGGGTTAGCGTAAAAGAGCTGGCGGCCCGTCACGCGGTCCACCCAACGCAGGATCCGTCCGCCCAGTTCAGGTACGATCGTCAGTTGCACATACTCGTTCTGGAGGAACACGGCCTGGTAGTTCCTAGGCGCCGGTCCCCCGACCACGTCGAAGTCCAACCGCGGGTACGGATGGATCGGATCGTCCGGACCAGTCGGTACGAGGGCCTGCTCCCAGCCATACGTGCTCAGTGTGATCTCGCCCTCCCAGACAGCCACTGCCGAAGACGGAGCTGGCCGCATTGTTGCCGTCGGGAGTGCAGGAGTCGGCGACGCGAGCGACCGGATCTGTGGACTCGGCGACACAGAGAGTGCGCCACCCTCACCCTGGTTCTCGACCTGGCGCGAGGGCGGGACCGTGGGCGTGTCATCCAGCAAACCGGCCTTCGAGACAGCCGTCGCCTTCGTCAGCGTTGGCGATCGAGGTGCCGATGGCCCAGCAGCAGGCACACGTGGGGCCGAGGTGGCCCGCGCGCCGTCTGCACCACTCGTGAGCGATGCCGCAGACTCCGTCGTAGGTGGCGAACCGGTTGCGGCAGAGCGTTGTATCTCACTGCCAGGCGTAGGGAAGCCGCAGCCACCCGCGAGCAGCGCAAGCGTGGATAGCGTGAGCGCGAGCGACCGAATCGTCCCCCGTGCGATGGAGGACCTACAGCACAAAGATCCTACACTACCTTCTTGCATCGCCAGAGTAGATGTCCAGCACGTCGCGCAGCATCGTCGCAGCCGAGGGTACTGGATCTTCCTCGTCGATGATCGCCGTGATCGTCCCGTAGATATCTGTCTGGAAAGTGATCCCCATCGCCCTCGGCCCCAGCCGCCCCAAGGGATGGTCAGGGGCGAGCGGCACAGGGCGTACCGATAGACCGTAGGTACCGTCCGGGCGCCGGCGCGCGGTCGCGAGAAGGCGGTAACGGCTGCCCTGCTCCCGCGCCCCTATCAGCAACTCGGCGTCAAGCCCACGGATCCCGCCCACGGCGACGTGCTCGAGGCGGGCCGGTTGGCCGAGCACCGCGTTGACCAAGATGACAAGCTTGGCTGCCGCGTCCCAGCCCTCCAGGTCCCAGGAACCATCACCTTCGAGCGTGCCCTCCTCACGGGCGCGCGCCACCGCCTGCTCCCAGGTCGCGCCGCAGGACACGAGATCCATTACGAGGCCGGTGCTGAGATTGGGCACAGCCTCCATCCGATAGATCATCGCCCCGCGCAGGTCACGCTGCCCCAAGTTCAAGGCAGGCAGTCCGCCCGCGACGGCGCCGTCATAGCGAAGCTCCACCCCGTGGGTCTCTGCCAGCGCGTGCAGTTCATCGAAGGCTAACACAAGCGGCCCCTTGTTGGGCGTTACCACGTGCATGCGTCGCCGCAGGGCCGTGCGAATGCACGAGAGTCCGGGCTCAGCCCCGAGCCGCAGATTGACCGGCGACGCCTCCAAGAGGACATCCGCGCTAGCAGTGGCCACGAGCAGCTCTGCGCTCCATCCCCTACGTCCGGCGCCAGGGTATTCACCGACAGACCCGCCCCGGCGCTTGATGGACGCCACTCGGCCTGGGTCCAAGCCTCGCGCCGGTTCGTAAGCCGCCCCTCTGCTGTCGGCCGCACCTACCAAATGCAAGTGCAGTCCGTAGCGAGACTCCAGGAGGGAGGTCTGCCGCACCAGAACTTCGCAGAACCGCCGTCCGAGATTCCCAACCCCGACGAGCACAAGACGGACGCGTTGCATCTCAGGCCCAAGGGGTGGATGCTGCCCTGCGGATCTGGATCCCGTCGATGACCGCGTTGCCACGTCGCGTCACGAGAAACAGGACGACTTCAGCGACCTCGTCGGGATGCATAAGCACGGACCGGTCCAGGTCAGGGCGCGCCTGTCCGGCCATCTGGGTATCAACCCCGCCCGGGCAGATAGCATGAACGCGGATACCGTCCTGTTGAACCTCCCCGGCCAGCGCTTTGGTCATCCCCATGACCGCGTGCTTCGATGCGCTGTACGCGCCCTGGTTCACGTAGCCCTTGAGCCCAACGACTGAGCTGATGTTGACGATGAAGCTCTGCTCTCGCTGCCTCAGGTACGGGATTGCCTCACGGCACGTCAGAAACGTGCCGCGTGCATTGACGGCCATCACGCGATCCCAATCCTCGGCGCTGAACTCGGCGAGCGGTCCGTAGACTCCAATGCCAGCGTTGTTGACGATTATGTCCAGCCTGCCCCAGGTCTCCACGACGCCACGAACGAGCGCGACAACCTGCGCTTCCGAGCTGACATCCGTGGGAAACGCGCCGGCCTGTCCTCCAGCGGCCTCGATCTCGATACGCACCGCATCAAGCTCAGATGGTGTCCTAGCGGCAAGGCCGACACGAGCGCCAGCCTGTGCCAGCGCCAGCGCGACGGACCTGCCGATCCCACGGCCAGCTCCTGTGACAATCGCTGCCTTCCCCTGCAATGGTTTCGCCTGCATCAGGCCTCCTAGCTGGTGGACAGCATCATACCCCAATGTCATCACAGCGGAAAGGTCGTCGAGCGAGCGTAGTTGGTCCACACTGCTCGCCCGTAGACCAGCGCGCCTAGCTCCTGACAGCGGCGTGGGACGCGCGGTTTCTTGCCAGCTCACCCGTCATCGGGTAGACTCGACGCTTGGTTTCGGGCTGAGACGCCGCCATGGACCACACATTGACGCATCGCGAATCGAGGAAGGCCTAGGTGCGACGGCGAGTCGCATTCTGGGCCGTGCGCGGAGTCGCCATCGTGGCCCTGGCGGCCGTCGTCGGGCTCTGGGCCCTTGCGCGCCCCGCAATTGCACCCACGCCTACCAGAACTGTCGGGCCTTCGCTTTCGCCCACTCCATCTCCAACCCTCACGTCGACGCCGTCCGCCACGCCCACAAGAACGCCAACTTGCACCCGCACGCCGCAGCCTACGAACACGCCGACGCCGACGCAGCCCCCTTCCCCTCTAGCGACGCCGACACCATCGATCGCTCCCACGCTTCCAACGACCGGAACCCCGGCGGCGGCTGTGACGAGCACGGCTCCTGTACCACCGACGCCCAGCGGATCCCAGCTCGCGGGACGCATGGAACGGCAGACCTACCCAAGCCAGCTTACTGGCGCAACGGAGGAGTACTCTATCTACTTCCCGCCCCAGTACGATCAGACTGACCGCCGCTATCCGGTACTGTATCTCTTGCACGGCTGGCCCTACAAGGACGCCAACTGGGACAAGATCGGGGCTGATGAGGTCGCCGACGCCATGATCTCGGATGGCGCGCTTCCGCCGTTCATCATTGTCATGCCGTGGGCGACGGAGCGACTCTACGTCGGAACCAGCGGGGGCGCCAACTCATTCGAGGCCCAGCTCGTCCTCGAGTTGATCCCTCACATCGACGCGACGTATCGCACCTGGGCGACGCGCGACGGCCGCGCGCTGGGGGGTGTATCGCGGGGCGGCGTGTGGTCGCTGGAGACTGGCTTCTTCCATCCCGACACCTTCACGGCCGTCGGGGCGCACAGCCCAGCTCTGGAGCTGAACCGGGCGCCCCCGGCCTATGATCCGTTCTACCTTCTTGACCGCCCCGGTGTGGAGGCGCTGCGCCTATACCTCGATGCTGGGAATGGCGATTGGGCTCGCAAGGAAACGCAGCAGTTGCACGAGGCTATGGATGCGCAGGGTCTCGCGCATATCTACGTCGTCCATCAAGGCACACACACGAACGCGCTGTGGTCAGCCAGTCTGGGCGAATACCTGTCGTTCTACTCGTTCAGGTGGCCAATGGGCGGCGTGGCGCCGTAGGCGGGCGCTGCGGCTTCGTTGCTCAATCCGGCGAACGCGCACGGACCCCTTAGGGGCTACCGACCTTATGCGGGGTTCACCTGCAGCCTTTCTAGAGGAGCACCCCTATGTCACTGACACTTGAGTGGCGACACCGGATCGAGAGTTGGCGCACGGAGCTACCCCGCCACATCTACCGTGAACTGGGCGAGGTCCCTCTGGCCGGATTCACGACTACTGACCAACTGACCTACGACGAGGCTCTGTCACGCCCGTTCGAGCCGATGCCGGCTGGCACGCGCTGGGGCGCCAAGTGGGAGTACGGTTGGTTTGCGGGCGAGGTCGAGGTTCCCGAGGCGGCACGCGGCAGGCGGACCGCTCTGCGGGTTGACGTAGGCGGTGAGAGCCTCATATGGGTCGACGGCGCGATAGCGGGCGCAAAGGACGAGCAGCACCACGAGATCACGCTCGCGAGCGACGCTGTCCCGGGTACCCTCTATCAAGTCCTTATCGAGGCTTACGCGGGCCACGGACCGCGCGTGGTTCACACCGGCCCCACCCCGCCAGGCCGAGAGACGGTTCCGGAGCCGGGCGAGGCGCAGGCGACGGTGGGTCGCACCACGTTTGGTATCTGGGAGGAGGACGTCTACCAGCTTTGGCTCGACGTCGAGACGCTCTTCCAGATTCGCGAGCATATCGATCCCGACTCTCTCCGCGTAGCCGAGATCGACCAAGCGCTGCGGGACTTCACGATGATCGTCGACTTCGAGCTGCCGCACGCGGAGATGATGGGCACGATCCAAGCAGCACGGCAACGGCTGAAGCCGCTGCTGGAGTGCACCAATGGCTCAACTGCCCCTCAGATGTTCGCTTTCGGGCACGCGCATATCGATGTGGCGTGGCTGTGGCCGCTTCAGGAGACGGAGCGCAAGTGCGCAAGGACGTTCGGCACCCAACTCGCCCTGTTGGCTGAGTACCCGGAGGCCCAGTTCCTCCAGAGCCAGCCGCACCTATTCCGGATGGTGAAGACGCGCTATCCCGCGCTGTACGAGAGGATTCGACAGTCGATGGCTGGCGGCCAGTTCCTTGCGGAGGGCGCGACCTGGGTGGAGCCGGATACGAACGTGACGGGAGGGGAGAGCCTCATCCGGCAGTTCCTTCACGGCAAGCGCTTCTACGAGGACGAGTTCGGCGTCGAGTGCCAGATGCTGTGGCTCCCAGACGTCTTCGGATACTCCGGTGCGCTGCCGCAGATTATGCGCGGGTGCGGTATTCGCTACTTCTCGACGCAGAAGATCTTCTGGGCCTACCACGGCGGCGATCCGTTCCCCTACAACACGTTCACCTGGGAGGGCATCGACGGATCGGAAGTGCTTGTCCATTTGCACAACGACTACAACTCGCGTATTGATCCTGCCGCGGTGATCGGCCGCTGGAGGGAGCGCGTGCAGAAGGATGGCATTGCGACGCGCCTATTCCCATTTGGTTGGGGCGACGGAGGGGGCGGGCCCACCCGCGACCACCTCGAGTTCGTCCGCCGGCAATCGGACCTCGAAGGCGTTCCGAAGGTGAGAATGGCTTCCCCCATCGACTTCTTCAGGGATCAGGAGGCGAGAGGGTGGCCCGAGGCCCGCTACGTAGGGGAGCTCTACTTCCAGGCTCATCGAGGCACATACACATCTCAGGCCCGGACGAAAAAGGGCAATCGGGAGAGCGAGCTCACGCTGCGCGCCGCCGAGCTCTGGGGCACCGCTGCCAGAACCCTTGCGGGCTTCACATATCCATTCGACCAGATGGACGCTGCGTGGAAGGTCGTCCTGCTCAACCAGTTCCACGCCATCCTTCCCGGCTCGTCGATCCAGAGGGTGTACGAGGAGGCCGAGACCGCCTACGCAGAGGTCATCCACACGGCGACGCAGGTAGCCCGTCAGGCGGCAGCGTCGCTGACCTGTGGCAGCGAGGGCGTGACGCTTTTCAACCCGCTCTCGTGGGACCGCACTGCTCTGGTCCCGCTCCCTCCCTCCTTCAATGGCGCGGCGACCGCCGAAGGCGAGGTTCTGCCATCCCAGATCGTCGAGGGCCGAACGCTCGTCGAAGCCCGCGTGCCCTCGTGTGGATGGACCACGGTCCTACCCGCGAACGGATGCGGACCCTTCTCGGGGGCTACGGCGACGAGCTCGACGTTGGAGAACGAACACCTGCGCGTTTCCTTTGACAGCACTGGGGCTATCGAGAGCATTTTCGACAAGGACGCGGGTCGGGAGCTCGCAGCCGGACCGTGCAACAGCTTCCGCATGTACAAGGACGTGCCGTCAGCCTTCGACGCGTGGGACATCGACAGCATGTACGAATCCACGCCGATCGAACTCAGGGAGCCGGCAACGATCGAGATCGTGTCCGAGGGCCCACTCGTGGCGAGCGTCCGCATCTCGCGCAAGCTGCACAACTCGGTGCTGGCTCAGGAAATCAGCTTGCGGAGAGGCAGCCGTCAGGTCGAGTTCCACACAATGATCGATTGGCAGGAGCGCCACAAACTACTCAAAGTGGCCTTCCCTGTCACCATCCACGCCCATGAGGCCATCCACGAGATCCAGTTCGGGCACATACGGCGACCGAACCACCGCTCCCGGCAGTTTGACGCGGACCGGTTCGAGGTATGCAACCACAAGTGGACGGCTCTCGCGGAGGAGGGGCGCGGCTGCGCCGTCCTCAACGACTCCAAGTACGGGGTGAGCGTCTCCGGCAACACCATCAGCCTCACCTTGCTGAAGTCTGCGCTGGCGCCCGACATGGCGGCCGACCAGGGCGCACACGAGTTCAGCTACGCCTTCTACGCGTGGAACGGGAGTCTGGCCGAGAGCCGCGTAGTCCGGGAAGCGTACGAGCTCAACTGCCCGGTCGCGACCGCCTCCGGTGCTGCTGTCGAACGCTCGCTCTTCTCGGTTGACGCACCGAACGTAATCATCGAGACGGTGAAGCCAGCCGAGGACCGATCAGACGACGTGATCGTGCGCCTCTACGAGGCGAAGCGGATGACCACGCGGTGCACGTTGACGTTGTCGCTCCCGGTAATCTCGGCGGCGCAAACGGACATGCTTGAAAATGTCGAGGGAGAACTCACGTCGGAGGGCGGCACCATTGCCCTCGAGTTCCGGCCGTTCGAGGTCAAGACAGTGCGGGTGCGGGTGGCATAGGGAGGCGAGGCAGCGATTCAGCGATTCAGCGGTTGGCGAGCGAGCGCTCTTGAGGAGGTGACGTACCAGCGAACGAGAGGTCTGGCCCAGTTGCGCATGTTCCCCTCAGGTGGCCAGGACTCAGGCCGGGGCCCACAAGATGACGCCAATGCAATCCGGGTGAGCCTCGTTCACCATCCGTTGCACGTGTGCGCAGGAAAGCTGAATTACAGGGGGTCGACCCCCTCGGTTCGCGGCGAGGCGATGAACCAACCAAGCGGAGATGCAGCGGAGCTGTGCTGCCGAACCCTGCCCCCGTCCGCCGATGCTAGCCGCCGTACAGCGCCTGGTAGATGGCTAGTTGCTCCCGGATGCGCCTGACGTACTGCCGAGGCTCGCTGAAGGTGACGAGCTCGACGAACAGATCGGCGTCGTCACCCGAAAGGTCCGACCAGCGCATCGCATTGCCAGGGCCCCCGTTGTAGGCGGCGAGAGCCACCTCGAGGCGCCCATCGAACAACTCCCGCTGCTGGCCCAGGTAGAACGTCCCGAACCGCACGCTTACGTACGGGCGGTACAGATCCGACGTCTCGTAGCCGGGTGGCCATTCCAGCGCGGCCGCGATCTGCGCACCGGTAGGGGGAATCACCTGCATGAGGCCCTGAGCGCTCGCCGTCGATGTAGCGAGGCTCTCGAAGAGGCTCTCTTGGCGCACTTGAGCGAACACGAGCAGCGGATCGAGATCATACTCGGAAGCGTGCTGCGTCACGAGACGCTGGTAGTAGTCAGGATAGGCCAGGCGCGCGATGAACAGTGG
>JAUVSX010000266.1 GCA_030596915.1 Chloroflexota bacterium
CACTCTCCGCGCCTCGGCCACTTCACCCAGACGGGGGATGCCCGCCGCACAGTGAGCCGACCGCCACAGGGACGGCAGCTAGCTTGTTATGTGCAGGATCGCTCCCAGTCTACGCCTACGGCGCAGCTCACGGTAGGTGTCACACGCCTTGTGGGTTCTATAGGTCAGTGGCTCGATTCCTGCCTCCTCGAAGCTCCGCTGGGCGGCAGGCGTCACAGTCATCCTGCCGGCTGTACCCAGACCAATCACAACCGTCTCCGGTTCCGCCTCGACCATCCTGGCGGCGTCCTTCCGCCGGAGTCTATTGTCGCCCCCGGGACGCCAGCGCTCGATTGATCCGTCGGGATAGATGAACACATTCGAGCGATAGGTCTCGCCATCCAACACGATGGAACCGTACTCAAACTGGTCAATCATCGGAAGCTCGCGCGATGGCCCCTGTCCGGGTTTGTTCGTTCGAGCGTCTCCCTTGTTCGCCTTCTTCGACACACGAGCTGTCTGTGCGAACGGATCGTACGCTAATTCCTGGCTGAGGCCGTCCACCAGCTTTCTCAGCACCCTGATGCGGGCATACCACTTCGAGTTGCCTTCGACGACCGTCCACGGGGCCGTCAGTGTGCTTGTCTTGAGGAGCATCTCGTTGACGGCCTCCTCGTACCGATCCCACCTCTCGCGGTTGCGCCAGTCCTCATCAGTGAGCTTCCACGCCTTGTACGGGGTCTGCTCTCTGGCGCTGAAGCGCCGCATCTGCTCGGCCACGCTGATATGGATCCAGAACTTGAAGAGGCTGGTCCCGAAATCGGCCAGTTGTCGCTCGAAGTGATTGATCTCCCTGTAGGCTCGCTTCCACTCTCGCTCTGAGCAGAAACCCTCGATGCGCTCGACCATCACCCTCCCGTACCAGCTCCGGTCAAAGATCGCGATCTGGCCCCGCTCGGGGAGCCGGCGCCAGAAGCGCCACAGGTAGTGGTGGGTCTTGTCCTCGCCCTGTGGGGCGCCGATGGGGTAGACGACGTACCCTCTTGGGTCAAGCCTCTCGGTCGCCCGCTTGATGGCTCCCCCCTTGCCGGCGGCGTCCCATCCCTCGAAGACGATAACCACAGGGCGCTGCTGCGCGTAGACCTGGTATCCCAGCGCGCCCAGCGCGACCTGATAGCGGACGAGGTCTCGCTGGTAATCCTCCCGCGTCAGGGACTTGGACAGATCGATGGTGTCCAGCATCGTACACTCCTCCCGATTACTTCGACCGCGACCGACATCACTCCTCCTCCGGGCCGGACTTGGGTCCCAGCGGATGGGCCTTGCCACCAGGCGCTCCTCCAGAGGCAGCCACCACACCAAGGCTCTCGAGGCGAGTCGCAAGCGCGTCGATGATCGTGCTCATCACCCTGATTCTCGCCCACCAGCGGTTGTGCGCTTCGACGATGGTCCAGGGTCCCCACTCGGTCTCGGTGCGTTCGAGCATCTCCTCAACGGCGAGCAGGTACGCGTCGTACTGGCGATGGTGCTCCCAATCTTCCTCGGTCACGTGCCAACTCTTAGAGGGGTCATTCTCGAGCAGCTTGAACCGTCGCCGCTGTTCCTTCTTGCTTATGTGCAGCCAGAACTTGACGAGGACGGTTCCGTCGTCGGCGACGGTGCGCTCGAAATCCACTATGTCGCGATAGGCCTTCTGCCACTCGCGCTCCGAAATCAAGCCCTCGACCCTCTCGACGAGCACCCGGCCGTACCAACTGCGGTCAAAGATCGCCATCTCACCGTAGTTGGGCAGCTTGAGCCAGAATCGCCACAGCCAGGGGCGCATTCGCTCATGGGTACGGGCTCCCCGAATTGGGTAGAGTTTGAAGCCGCGAGGATCAAGCCGCCGTGTAAGCGCGGAGACCGTGGTCCCTTTGCCCGCGGCGTCCCAGCCCTCGAAGATAGTGACGCTGGGGACGCCCGCCTTCCACGCTGTCGTCTCAAGATCGTACAAACGCCTCTGCAATCGAGGCATCTGTGCCTTGTACTCGCTCCTGGATAGCTTCTTGGCGAGGTCTATCGTTTCGAGCAAGGAAGACCTCCTTCTACTCGACGCTGCGGACAAGCCGCTTCGCAGTGCGGACGAGTTGTGTGTCTCCCTGAGACTCCCAGTCGGCAGGCCGCTGGCGCCGCCCCGAGCAGCGTGACAGGATTCGCCATCCGGCCACAAGTGTATCTGCGCGGAACGAGAGGCAGGGCCAGCGTCAGGGCCCGTCAGGCACCCAAGAAGCCCCAGGTTCCGGCAGCGTGCGCGGAGTGGTGTGGCGTGTGTTCGCGCGCGTCGCCGACCCAGCGAATCTGCTTTCGCCTGGCTTGATTTGCTCGCTCTCAGGACGCGAGAGCGAAGTCGCCGACAGTAGGCTTGGCCAGACGCTCGAAGTCCGCGAAGGTTACTTTCATCGTGTGCCGGTGCGTACCAACTCGGAATACGATGTTCGTCTGCCGAGCCAGGGCGTGGTCGACGTGCACCGGCAGCTCATAGAGGTTGCCGAACGGTGGCATGGCGCCCACGGCGCAATCGGGGAAGAGCTCGGCGAACTCGTCTTCCGAGGCCAGCCGAGCCTTCTTCACACCCAGTGTGGCTGCCACCTTCGCGAAGCCCACCCGGTCCGGCGATGGCACGACGAAGAGGGAAAACGAATCGCCGGCCTTCACGATCACCGATTTGGCGACCTGCTTCCCCGAGATATGGAGAGCGGCCGCCACCTCGGGCATCGTGTACGCCTGCTTGTGTGCCAAGACCTCGTAGCCGACACCATTCTCGCGCAAGTACTGCTCCATACGCTCTCTGCAGTCCACGTTTCGCACCTCCCGGTGACTCCCAGGGCTCGCGCAGTGACCAGTCACGTTGGGGCACAGGACCACGGCGGAGTTCAGCGCGTTGTTGTCGGCGTCGACCCCGGTCTACGTCTGTTGCCTGGCCGTCGCGCATCGCGCGACAGCGCAAGCACATCCTATGTAGGACGCTGGGATCACACGCCCTTGGGCGTCCGTTCTTCTGGCAACTGTCTCATCTAGTGGCGGCGCGCGCGGGCCCGGCCCTCGCCGGCCCACCGTTGGTGGTGCAGGGTGGGAGCCCGGGCCCACTGGCGTGCTCAGGCGCTGCCAGCGGGCCCAAGCCCCGGCGTGATTAGCTCAGTTCTGACCTTCTCCGCGCTCGCTTCCGATATGCGCTACTCGAAGCTCCTCGACGCGCTCCACGGCGTCACGTGCCACGTGAACTGGAACCGCGTTTCGACGGGGTCGTGGTCCGAGCAGTAGAGCGGTGTTGTCGGATCTCCTGCCAATGTCGCGGGAAAACTGGTGTTGAAGTGCAGGATGTCCACGCCCCTGAAGTGCATCAACAGGGCCGGGCTGACCAGCACGTGGTCAAGCACCTGGCTGTTGCCGTCGTAGACGTAGGTGAACTTCTCGGCCGGCATCTCCAAGTTGATCAGGTTGATCAGCCGGACCTCGCCGTACTCGCCCTGAAGGATGGCGAGCGGGTGGTCCCATCCCTCGCCGGGCTCGGCGAACTGGAAGTCATTGAGGTCGCCGGCGACCATCACCAGCGCGCGAGGATCGGCGTTGAGGATGGAGCTGACGAAGGCGCGCACCACCCTGGCCTGAGCCTTGCGTTGTACCTCCGTGACGCGAATGGGCGGCCAGTTGACACCAAAGAGCGGGTCGTCGCCGCCCTTGCTCTTAAAGTGGTTTCCGACGATCGTGATCTCACGCCCGCCCACGCTGAAGACGCCGACTACGGGCTCCCGCCCCGGACTGGGACTCGACGGCCCGAAAGCAGCCTCAACGTCGGGGCCTGAGAGCTGATAGGCATCCAGCAGCGAGACGCGGTTGGCATCCCACAGGAACCCGGCCTCTATCCCGCGGGCGTCGCTGGTTTCGAACGAAGTCGCTTCATACGCCGTGCCCGCGGAGGCGTTGACGCGGTCCCCGAGCGTCTGCAGGATCGCGGTGTTCTCGGTCTCTTGGACGACGATGATCTCTGGCAGCTCCAGCTCGATCTCGATGGCCAGGGCAAGCTTGGTCAGTTGCACCTCAAGCGCCTCCGGGGTGGGAGTGCTTCCCGCGTCGTCCTTGACTCCTTGTCGAAGCAAGACTGTGTCATCACCGTTGAAGGACACACCACTCGAAACCAGATCGGCGACAGCGAGGACATCTGTGTGAGCGTCCGTGTGCGCGATGACGAAGACATCGCCGTCGGCGATTGTGCCGGAGAGGGCGATCACCCGGCCCGGAGTGGAACTCCCGTTGAAGTTGATCTCAATGGCATACCGCCCCGCGCGGAGATCGACCGGTCCGCCCGTGCCGTTGTAGATCTCAACGGCTTTGTTGAAGTAGCCGCCTTCGACGTACTCCGAGAAGAAGAGGCCAGTCGCCGGGCTGCAAGTTGCAGCGTGCGTGCCCAGGCCATCAAGGCTGTCCTTGGCATACCCGTCCCACTCATCGGCGGGATCGAATGCGTCGCTGGCGTCCGCGTCGCCTTGGCAGATGCTCGCCATGCGGCGGATCGTGTTGTCCTTGGTCGATGCCAGGTCACTGCCCCACTCGGAGCCCGGATCCGCTCCCACCTGTCCGATGGCGTCGACGATCACGCCGCGCTCGGCCTCTAGATCGAAGAGATTCTCGACGTTGAACGTCGTGATCACGACGTCGCCTCTGGGGCCGAACCGCTTGCTGACGGGGGCTTGAGGAATGTCCTGAATCGTGATGTCCCAGGTGACCGGTTGGATCTTGTACACGCCATACGAATAGTCCAGGGCCCCAACCAAGCTGTGCACCTGGTCGCCGGGCTGCACGACGATCGGGTCGTCGAGGCTATAGTCGTCCACCATAATGCGTTCCGGGTTGTAGTCGACCCTCCCGAGGCCGAGACTCCGGATCACCAACTGGCTGGTCAGAGCCTGGTAGCCAGACCAAGACGCTGCATCTCGTTGCGTCAGCAACCCGAACTCGCCGTACTTGGACGTCGGAGCGATCACGATCGCGTCACGCACCGACACGAGCATGCCTTCTAGCGGTTCCCAGAAGGCGATACCCTCGGCGATCGACACGTTCGGGAGATCGACGAGTTCTACCGGGTCCGGCAGGGCGTTGCCGGAGGATAGCACCTCGAGGACGCAGACGTCCTGGAGTCGTGTCAACGGTAGCTGAGTGCCGTATTGCACCTCCTTCACGAAGGCGGTCAGCCGGACGTGGTCGCCGGGGCTCGCCTTTGGG
>JAUVSX010000467.1 GCA_030596915.1 Chloroflexota bacterium
GGGCAACGCACTGGTGAGCCCGCGGCGCATCGCCCTCCCACAATCCCATTGCGACGGGCGGGGACGGGGCCTGCAGTACCGGTGGGAGTACCAGCGGCAGTCCCGAGCGGCTAGCTCGAGGGTCCAGGCGGGGGCGCGCGTCGCCGCCGCCAATGATCCTCTCGGCTCGCATATCGGACCTTGAACAGCTTACCCCGCGCTCGGGCCAAGAATCGCTCTCGTGGCGGCGAACGCCGTAGGCTCCATCGGATCCTCAAGGAGGACATTGAGTGTCCAAGACCACCGTGCATATGATCGGACAGGCCCATCTGGATCCCGTGTGGCTCTGGCGCTGGACCGAGGGCCGGGCTGAGGCCCTTGCCACCAGTCAATCCGCCGTGGACAGGCTCGATGAGTACGGCGACTTCCACTTCACCCGCGGTGAGGCGCAAGTATACGAATGGATCGAGGGCGAGAGCCCCGAGCTGTTTGCGCGTGTCCGGGACCTGGTTCGGCGGGGGCGATGGCACGTTGTGAACGGTATGGTCATCCAGCCCGACATGAATCTGCCCCAGGGCGAATCCTTCGTGCGTCACTTTCTGCTGGGCAAGGCCTATATGCGCGATCGCCTGGGTGTCGAGCCCCGTGTGGCCTACTGTGTCGATAGTTTCGGCCACGCCGGGACTCTGCCCCAGATCTTCCGCCAATGTGGCTGTGAGACTTACGTGTTTATGCGGCCCGGGCCCCACGAGAAGGCGTTGCCTGCTCAGGCATTCTGGTGGCAGGCGCCCGATGGCAGCCGCGTGCTCGCATTCCACATTACGGCGTCGTATGGCACGCGGGAAGGCGCGGACCTGGCTGAGCACATTGAGAGAGCGGTGCAAGCCAAATCTCCCGATCTGGATCACACGATGTGTTTCTTCGGCGTGGGCAACCACGGGGGTGGGCCCACCAAACGCCAGATCGAGCAGGTGCAGGCGTTGGCGCGCGCCAGCGAACGTCTCGATATTCGCTTCAGCTCACCTGACGCATACTTTGATGCCGTGCTGCCCCAGGCAGAGGCGTTGCCAGTCGTGCAAGATGAGCTGCTGATGCACGCCGTCGGGTGCTACACCGCCAATAGCGCCCTTAAGCGCGCCCACCGGCGGGCCGAGTGCAGCTTGTTGATGGCCGAGCGGATGGCCGTGCTGGCGGAGCTGTGGGCCGAGCGGCCTATTCCCGGTGAGAGGCTGCGGAATCTGTGGCACGACGTCTGCTTCAACCAATTCCACGACATCCTCTGCGGGTGCTCCATCAAGGAGGCCCAGGACGAGGCGATCATCTCACTCGGGCGGGCGATCCTTGGCGGGTCACAGATCGCAGACACGGCCGGTCGCGCCATCGCCAGCAGGATGGCGACCGATGGCCCGGGAGGCAGCGTGGTGCTCTTCAACCCATTCCCGGAACCTTGCCACGAGTATGTGGAGTACGAGCCCTGGACGGGATGGGAGCCGTGGGTTGCCGGAGGGTGGGGGCTCGCGGGTCAGAGCGGTGTGCCCGTCCCTCATCAGCTTGTCGAAACCCACGACGCACTCACGAGGACTGGCAACGGCCTGACGCGGGTGGTATTTCGCGCTGATTTGCCCCCGATGGGGTACCGGCTCTACCGGTTCGCGCCAGCAAGCCAGCAGGCGACCATCTCGGAGAGTGCCCGCGCGACGCGCACCACGATCGAGAACGACCGGCTGCGCGTTCGCCTGGATCCGGACACCGGTGTCATTGCCTCGTGCGTCGACAGGCGAACCGGTACGGAACTGGTAGGGTCTGGCGGCTGGAACGTCGCCCAGGTGCTTGAGGACACGAGCGACACGTGGTCGCACGGGATCCGATGCTTCGAGGAGGCTGGGCGAGGGATTCTCGGGACGTTCGGGACGGCGATGGTCACCGTGTGCGATGAGGGCCCGATCCAAGCCTCGTTGCTCGTCGAGCGCACGTACGAATGCAGTAGGTGGCTCCAGCAGCTCATCTTGCGGCACGGCGAGGGTGAGCTTCTGATCCGCAACTGGCTGTTCTGGAAGGGTCGCTGGCGTGTGGTGAAGCTGGTGTTTGACGTGCCCACTGATCAGCCGCGCTCCGCACACGACGTCCCTTTTGGCTGGGTGAACCGCGCCTGCGACGGCGCCGAGGTGCCCACTCAGATGTGGGTCGATGTTTCGGGCCCAGCTCGCGATGATCCCGAGAAGATCGTCGGCCTCGCGCTGATCGACGATGGCAAGTACGGGTGCGATGTGAGCGGCAGTACCCTCCGGCTGACTGTGCTTCGGTGTCCGCCTTACGCCTATCACATACCGCACCCCGCGGGCACCAAGCATCGCTACGATTGGATTGACCAAGGACCGCAGGAGTTCACGCTCGTGGTGCTGCCCCACGTGGGCGACTGGCGCGACGCTGGCGTCGTAGGACGCGCACGCCGGCTCAACCTGCCCCCACTTCCGATCACGATGCACGGCCATTCGGGCGACCTGCCGCCGCACTTGTCCGCTGTGTCTTTGTCATCGCCCGAGATGGAGCTGTCCGCGCTGAAACCGGCGGAGGATGGGGACGGCCACATCGTCCGCCTGGTCGATCGGCACGGCCGTGGCGGCTCGGGCGAGCTGCGTTGGCTTGATTGCCGCTTCGCCGTATCGGTCGCGCCCTTCGAGGTCGTCACGCTGCGGATCAGGCGACACGATGGGCTCTGGCAGGCCGAAAGGTGTGACATGCTCGAGCGCGCCTGGGCTGATCCGACGGACCCAGTGTAGGCGTGGGTACGGCCTTCTGGCACGAATGTGCGACAGCGGGCCTGCCCGTTGGAACTACCTGGCTGCTTCGGTGGCCACTGGCCCGGCGCTGCGCTTGATCTCCGGGCTCGCTCGCCTATAATCCGGGTTTACGTGGCGCATGTTGAAGTCTTGGGGCGATCCTCCACCGCTACGCGCGCAGGAATGTCGGACTGGCGTGCATCGCAGGCGCTGGGCGACGCAGGGCCACTGGGTGGTGGGGATCACCGGGTCGCACTGGGCTCTGGCCACAAGCCTGAAATGCACCCGTTCACGTGCCCGCACTCGGGCCCGAGGGAGATGAGGAATGGGACTGGCGGACGAGCTCTCCAAGGCGCGACTTGAGGAGATTCTGCACCTCCTGCCGGATCGCACCATCGGCGTGGTCGGCGACCTGGGTCTAGACGCCTACTGGTATGCCGATATGACGGTTTCCGTCATATCGCGAGAGACGCCGCTCTTCCCCCGCCC
>JAUVSX010000299.1 GCA_030596915.1 Chloroflexota bacterium
CACGGGACCGGACGATATGTACGCGATCAATGGCTCATAGAATGACTTCCCCTTGTGGACCGCGTAGTGGCGCCGAGCAAGTCCGCCATCGATCTGGATCATCTTCAGAGCCACGATCCGCAGTCCTCGTCGCTCAAACCGTGTGATGATCTGCCCGATCAATCCACGCTGTATCGCATCCGGCTTCACGATGACAAAGGTGCGCTCTGCCCCTCGCACTTCATCGCTCATCTCGGGCGCCGAGACGGTCTCAGTATCCTTGGCCTTCGCAGCCTCTCGATTCTCAGCAGCAGTCTCTCTTCCAGAATCACTCATTTGCTCCTCCGTACGCTCCCATATCGGCGACCCTGTCGGTCCAAGCTAACTACAGCCGAACGCCTGACCACCCGCTTCAGACAACGCAGCTAGATCCCTCGTCTGCGAGGCTCTGGCGCCACGTGGGCAGTCGCCGCACGTGACGCTGCCATGTGGTTGGAAGGGCCGCGCGGACAGTACCGGACCATCTGCGGATTCCCGAAGCCAGTCAGCCCAGGCCGTGCAGGCGCCTAAGCTGCGCGACCAGCGTGTCTACCGGACGCTCCGGGCGAGGTGAGGGACCTATGGGGTCACTGATGACGTTCTCCCCAAGCAGAGCGTGAGCCGCGTTGAGGACACCATGTGCCAGCACGTCTAGCTCGTATCCTCCCTCCAACACGAAAAGGACTCTTCCTGCACACAGTTCCGACGCCATCTCGACGAGCTCCCGCTGCATCCAGGCGTACCCCGTCAGCGAGAGGCTCATCTGGGCCAGAGGATCACTCCAATGCCCATCGTAGCCCGCCGAGATGAGCATCAATTCTGGGCGAAACCGTTCTGCAATTGGCCACAGCAGGTCAGACCAGACTTGTGCATAACCTGCGTCTCCAACGCCCGGAGGGAGCGACACGTTCAGCACTGAGCCGCGACCCGCGCCGCGTCCCGTCTCCCGCCAATGTCCAGTGCCTGGATAGTGCGGATACTGGTGAGTGGACGCGTAGAAGACGTCTGCCTCTGCAGCGAAGGTGTCCTGGGTACCGTTGCCGTGGTGCACATCGAAATCGACGATGAGAATCCGGTCCACTCCCCGGTGCGACCGGGCGACCTGAGCCGCGACAGCCACGTTGTTGAAGAGACAGAAGCCCATAGCACGTGTCGCAGTGGCGTGGTGTCCAGGCGGGCGGACCAACGCGATGGCATTGTCCACTTCGCCGCCCAAGATAGCCTCTACCGCCCGGATCGTCCCGCCAGCCGCCATCAGCGCTGCGTCGTATGAGCGTGCCGACACATAGGTGTCAGGATCCAGGTTTCCTCCGCCGGCCGCAGCAACACGCTGCACATACGTGATCAGCGAATCCGAGTGAACGAGGCGCAGTTCGTCGAGGGTCGCGAGTCTGGCCGGCAGATGGCACATCTCTGACAGAACACCCTCCCGCTGCAGGACAGCGAGGACACGTTGGAGGCGGCGGGCATTCTCAGGGTGGTACGGCTGATCGTGCTCCAGGAACACCTCCTCGTAGACGTACCCAGTAGTCATCGGTCACCCGCGCCGGCGCTGCCCGTTTCGCATAGTACGGTCGCCAGACAGCCAGCGAACTTAGGCTACTTCGCCCGCCATCGATTGAGCGGCCGCACGCATTGATGTCAGCTTATAGGAGCGCGTCCATCGATTGACGGGAATCAGATCGTAGACGCGTGCGCCCAGATGGTTCGCCCAGCGCTCCATAGTACGCAAGCAGGTCATCGTGCCGCCACCACCGCCCCCGGCAGCCGCTATTGCGATCAGAGGTTTCCCGCGCAATCCGCTCTCCGCTCCCCGAGTCGCTTCGCACCGGCGTAGGCGGTCGGCGAATGCCTTGGCCGATTCGCTCATCTGGCCATAGTAGACCGGCGTTACGAACACGACTCCATCAGACCTGCACACACGTGCGTGAAGGCGCTGGAAGTCGTCGTGAACCTGACATCGGTGCTCATCTCGACAAGTGCCCCAACCGTTCCCACACGCCTGGCAAGCGCCAACCTCGACGTCATTAAGGCGAATCTCCTCCGCGACCCCTCCAGCGAGAGACACACCACGCGCCACTGCAGTCGCGCCCGCAGCAGTCACGCCGTCCGTGTTCGGACTTGCAGACACCACCACAATATCCATGTCTTCCTCCCTCTTGGCTCTCGTCAGTTCCGTAGTGAGCGGCAGGTCAGCAAGCAGTATGCCACAGACGTACTGAACTAGCAATCTGCTCCGCAGGCAGACCTTCCAGGCGCCGCCTGGAACCTATTGAACCCGCATACCCAGCTTCATACAATCACACGGGGTTGACAACCTGGCTCAGAGCGGTAATATGCGCTCGGCGACGAAGGACGCGCACGCTGTCGCCCATTGCGCGCCGGCCGCGGGTCTCTCGCGGCGTGCTTCCAGGGAGAACAACTCGCTGATGATCATCTCCAGTGTGGACAGCGCTCCGGTCAGCATCACGGATACGGGATCAGAAATCCGGGTGCTGCTCGACACCACCCGGGGCGGGCAGGGGCGGTTAAGCCTGGCGGTGGAGACGCTGAAACCCGGCCAGAGCACGGCGCCTCACTGGCACGCCAACTTGGAGGAGGTATACTTCATCGTCGCGGGCCGTGGCCGTATGGAAATCGGGGCCGAGGCGCGCGCAGTGATAGCGGGTGACGCCATTCTGATCCCGATCAACCGCGTGCATTGCTTACGCAACACGGGCAACGAGGACCTCGTAATCCTGTGTCCCGTGTCTCCGCCATGGGTCCCCGAGGACTATCGCGTTGACGAGGTGGACGATGAATGAAGAAGCGTGGTCGCAGCCGATCACGAAAATCGAGCCCAACAACGTAGAGCTGCGTGGCTACCCGATCGACGAGCTGATGGGGCACGTGCCCTTCGGCCATGTGGTCTTTCTTGCGCTTATGGGCGATCTTCCCACCGAGGCGCAGGGCCGTGTGATCGACGCTGTCCTGGTCTCGAGCGTCGACCACGGAGCGACACCACCCTCGGCGCTCGCGGCGCGGACGGTCGCGTCGACCGGCGCGCCTCTCACGACCGGCATCGCAGCCGGCGTGATGGCAATCAATCGCTATCACGGTGGGGCGATAGAGGGTTGTATGCGTGTCTTGCTGGAGGCTGCGGGGCGGAAGCGGGCCGGCGAGCAAGATGCAGACACCACCGCCCTCGAGGTGGTGTCTGAGCATCGGTCGCGCAAGGAACGTATCCCTGGGTATGGGCACCGAGTGCACAGTGACGACCCGCGCACGCGCCGGCTGTTTGCTATCGCCCAAGAGGAGGGCGTCGCGGGCGAGCACGTTGACATGGCCCGGGCGATCCGGAGGGCCATCCGTTCGCTGTTGGGGCGCAGCCTGCCCCTCAATGTGGATGGCGCCATTGCCGCTGTGCTCTGCGATCTGGACTTCCCCCCTGAGATAGGGAACGGCCTATTTGCCATTGCCCGCACAGTGGGGTTGGCGGCGCACGTGCATGACGAGGCAAGGAACCAGCGCCCGATGCGGCGAATCTCGCCCACGGCCCACTCGTACGATGGCCCGCCAAGGCGCGAAGTCCCAATGATAGGCGAACTCAAATGAGAGATAGATTGCTTGAGACACTTCCCGAAATAGAGCTGATCGAGGATGCGAGCCTCAGGGATAAGACGCTACTCGCGTGGGAGACCGCGCTGAGGGAGAGCGGGTGGACGCTGGAGACGCTTCACCGAATGCCGTTCACCCTTCTGGTGAACCCGTGCCCAGTATCCTTCATCGAGCACGTCCGCGCTGTAACGCTCACCGCTATCCGGGCGTCGGAGACCTTCTCGGAGATCTACGGGGACCGAGTCCCGCTGAACAGGGACACCCTGATCTCGGGAGGGCTGCTCCACGACATCGGCAAGCTTTCCGAGTACGAGATGGGCGACGATGGCACGACCATCCAGACGTCCTCGGGTAAACTGCTGCGCCATCCGTTCACCGGTCTGGAGCTGGCCGCTCGCTGCGGCCTGCCGGCCGAGGTACAGCACATCATCGCGACGCACGCAGGAGAGGGCGACAAGGTCAAGCGCACAACCGAAGCGACGCTGGTCAACCATGCCGATTTTATGAGTTTCCACAGCATTCTGCGCATGAGCCAGCATCGCGAGTTGGCAGCGAGGATGGAGTAACGAGCGTGGGCACCGTGATCCAGAAGATCCTCGCGGCACACGCCGAGGACGGCGCAGAACTCGAGCCCGGGGACATCGTGTGGATTGAGCTGGACGTTCGCACGGCCCGTGACTTCGCTGGGGCAAACGTGGTCCAGAACTACCGGGCTCAGTACGATGATGCACCGGTCGCCGACAGGAACAGAACTTTCTTCACGTTCGACCTCGTCGTGCCTCCGAACAACATTCCTTACGCCAACAATCAGCAGATATGTCGGGAGTGGGCCGCAGAACAAGGTGTGCACGTGTACGACGTCGACGCTGGCATCGGCTCCCACGTGGCCATTGAGCAGGGCCTTGCGTACCCAGGCATCACGCTGGTCGGCACAGACAGCCACCTGAACATCTTGGGCGCTGTCGGAGCATTCGGGCAGGGAATGGGCGACCGAGACATCACCTTCGCCTTCAGGACGGGCAAGACGTGGTTCGAGGTGCCGCCGACGATGAGAGTCGTCATCCATGGCAGCCCGGCATACCCGTGTACGGCCCGTGACGTGACGTTGGCGGTGCTGCGCAGGCTGGGAGCCCGAGGCGCACTGGGAAGGGCCGTTGAGTTCGAGGGATCCGGTATCGAGGCGCTTGACTTGGCAGGCCGCATCACACTGGCCAGCCAGATGACCGAGATGGGCGGC
>JAUVSX010000326.1 GCA_030596915.1 Chloroflexota bacterium
CCGTGTCGTAGGGGATGCGCCCTACGAGCGCTACGCCCTGCGCCGCGCAGAACGCCGCGACTTCCTCCGATCGACCCTCGTTCAGATCCGCCTTGTTGATCGCAACCAGCGATGGCACGCCGAAGTGATCAGTCGTCGCCATGATGCGTTCGAGGTCGTGCACGCCAGAGATCGTGGGCTCGACGACGTGGAGTGCCACGTCGGCGCCGGCGCTGGCCGCGATGACCGGGCAGCCGATCCCCGGCGGCCCATCAACCACCAGGAGGTCCGCCCCCGTGTCCAGCGCCCGCAGGCGAGCTTGCTGCTTGACCAGCGTGACCAGTTTGCCGGAGTTCTCCTGCGCGGCGAAGAGGTGCGCGTGGAAAAGCGGGCCAAAGCGCGTGTCGGAGCGGAACCACTTGCCAGCTTGCTGCTCCACCATCTGGATGGCGTCCTCAGGGCACTGGAAGAAGCAAGAGGCGCACCCCTCGCAGGCCACAGGGTCCACGCTATAGGCCTCGTCACCGGGAAGGACTGCATCGAAACGACATACATCGTGACAGGCGCCGCAGGAGGTGCAGCGCTCCGCGCCAATCACCGCCACCTGCCCACCCACGAAGCTGTGCTCCTCCTGCAACTCGGGGTCGAGCACAAGCTCCAGATTGGCCGCGTCTACATCGGCGTCAGCCATAACGATGGGCAACTCCTTCGAGGCCAGGTGCGCCAGCGCTGCTGCGACCGTCGTCTTTCCAGTGCCGCCCTTACCACTCAGTATCACGAGCTGCTTCAAAGATCTTCCTCCTGTTTGGTCAGTTGCGCGTCAAGGGCTTCGTCGAGAGCGTCGGCGTCTGTCTGGCGCAGCTCGATCCCAGCATCACGGAACACATAGACCGGCCCCTTTCCACGGAGGCTCTCTTTCAACAGAATCACGTCCGCCTTCTGCGTTACCAGCCACTCGGCCACCCGGATCCCCTTGGCTTTCTCCTCCTCCAGGTAGGGGTTGGTCAGCGTCCTCCTCTCCTCGACCGCTCCCTCGGCCAGCCGCACTGTGACCAAGGCGAAGTAGGGAGCTTCGCCAAAGTGCTCGCTGAGGGGTCCGTAGGGACCGGCCAAGGGGACCGCAAAGCGGAGATGCGTGCGCTCCATCGGCTCGGCGTGGATCAGAACTCGGTCGATATGAGACACGGCCTGACGTATTTCCGTTTCTATGCGTCGCGTCACGCCTTCGGCCCTCGCCAGGTCGTGCACACGGACCACCACATCGGCCTCAACAAAGCGGAAGCGGCCCGCATTGCGTCCGGTGACCCACTTGAGCTCAGATACAGCCGGTTCGTTGAGGATGACCCTGCGAATCTCCAGGATAGCGTCGGGGCTCAGAGAGGCATCCAGAAGCACTCGCATTCCATCCGCCAGGAGCTCCCAGCCCGTCTTGCAGATGGCGACAACGATGATCAAGGCTGCGATGCGATCCAGGGGGAGATTGAACCACTGCGCCAGAAGCGATCCGAAAACAACCCCAGTGGTGAACACGTGAACCCGATACTCCTTGGCGTCGGCGATGAGGGCTGGAGAGTTGGCCTCCCGCCCGGCGCGCAGTTCGTAGTGGCTGAAGACAAGGGGGATTACTCCCGCAATAACCACACCAGCTAACATCCACGCATCCACCGTCGCTTTGCGAACTGGCTCCAAGAGGGCATCTCGACCGATCTCGTAGGCCGTTACGAACGTCATCATTGCCAGCACGACGGCGACCACGTTCTCCAGCTTGTATAGGCCATACGGAAAGGCCTTCGTCTTGCGCGTCGCGAGTTTCAGGCCAATCAGCACACCGATCGCTGTCAAGAGATCTACCACGTTGTGGACCATCTCCGCTTCTACGGCCAGGCTGCCGGAGGCGCGGGCGATTCCAAAGTTGATCCCGATCAGCACGACGTTCACGGCGATCGAGTACCAGCCCCAGCGCTCGACGCCCGACCCGTGTCTAGATGTGGTCTGAGAGGACGGCCGGCTGTCCATCATCCGTGATGGTGCTCGAGCGGACCACCGAGCTGCCTCAGCGCCTCCTCTAGCTGCACATTGGCCTCCGCGAGCAGCCGGGCCGCGTCGAGGAGCGCGTCGCCCGCCGGCCCCGCTCGCTCTGCCCAGGACCGGAACTCACCGGCATGTTCACCGTTGTGCTCAATCCAGTGCGGAAGTAGCACGCGCAGCTTGTCAGTCTCCTTCATAGCTAGTGACCCCATCTAGAGGCTCAAGCAGCACCCGGTGTTTGAGAAAATCGATGGTGCGAATACGACCGCGAACAACCGTGGGCTCCTCGAAGAAGGCCATCAGCCGCACCCCGTCCTCCAGTAGCTCGAGGCCGGTTACCTCTTCGGCGACCTTCTGATCTCCCAGATAGACCGTTGCCTGACACATAGAACACGCCTCCCGGCTATTGCAGCTTCACCAGGCGCTCCCACAGCCCGATGAATCGCTGGCGGTACGCCGGCGCCGCCTCCACCAGCGGCACCCCCTCCGAGTACCCCTCGGCAATACGACGCTCCAATGGAATGCGCATCAGGATAGGGATGTCCTCCGTCGCGCAGTAGTCGTCCACGCCCTGGTCCCCCACTCCATCCCGGTTGATCACCACCCCGACAGGCAGCCTCAACTCGTCGCGGGCCACCTCAACCGCCAGCCGCAGGTCGTGGAGGCCGAAGGGGGTAGGCTCGGTGACCATCAGCACTACGTCCGCCCCCCGCATCGACTCCACCACCGGGCAGGCCGTGCCGGGGGACGCATCCAGGATGATGGGACGATCGCCGCATCTCTCCCTCTCCCCTTCGACGGGAGAGGGGGCCGGGGGGAGAGGGCTTGGGATCACCCACTGCTTCAACTGGCGGATGATAGGGACGGCCATCGGCTCGCCCACGTTCATCGTGCCTTGAGCGAAGTCAAGCCCCCCCGTCGCCACGGAGGCCCCGGGAGGCCCGGCCCAGCCCCGCTCGATGGTGCCGATCACGTGGAGCACCTCGTGGATGGCTCCTGTCGGGCAGTTGAGTGTGCAACTCCCACACCCATGGCAAAGCTCCGGGAAGACCAGTACCCTCTCCCCGACGACAGCGATGGCATGGTACTGGCACACCTCGGCACAGCGGCCGCAGAAGGTGCAGGCTTCCAGGTCCACCTGCGGGATCATCAGGCCGACCTCCCGTCGTTCCTCCAAAGTTGGTCGAATGAAGAGTGCAACGTTCGGCTCCTCCACATCGCAGTCCAGGAGAAGCGGCCGGCCGTGCCCATCCGCGGCCAGACTAAGCGCCAGACTGACCGCGACGGTTGTCTTTCCCGTTCCTCCCTTGCCGCTGGCTATAGTGACGATCATAAGAGTGCCTCCCAGCGTTACTCGGGCGCCCGATCGTTCCCCTGGCCAGTGCTGACCAGCGTCGTCGCGTGCCCCTGCCTGCAACCGGCGTCGATGAGTACGCAGCCGTGAGTCGTGTCGCGCCGCATTGACCCACCGGCCAGGTCGTATTGGGTGACCGGTTTGTCACCGGTCACCCGTGACTTTCTACTTGCGCCCGGAAACTAGGGTTTCCACGCCTCCCAGACCCTGCCCACGAGGTCCGGGCCAGGCGTGAGCGTTCCCTCGCCCGGTTGCCAGCCCGAGGGGGTGACCTCACCGGTGGCGCGCACGTGCTGGAACGCCTTGATCTGGCGAAGCAGCTCTTCCGGGTTGCGGCCCACCTCTGGCGTCAACACCTCCATCGCACGGATGACGAAGTCTGGGTCGATGATGAAGCGGCCTCGGATGTCCACGCCGGCATCCTCGTCATACACGCCATAGATCCGGCCGATCTTGCCGCCGGCGTCCGATAGCATCGGATAGGGAACGCCACCGTCCACCATCTTGGACAATTCCTGTTCCTGCCACATCTTGTGGACGAAGCGACTGTCCGTGCTCATCGCCAGTACCTCGACCCCCAGAGCCTTGAATTCGTCGTAGAGGGCGGCGACCGCCGCCAACTCCGTCGGTCAGACGAAGGTGAAGTCACCGGGGTAGAAGCAGACGACAATCCACTGGCCTTTGTAGCTTGAGAGCCTAACCGGCTTGAAGCCCGCGCCAGCGATAAAGGCATTCGCCTCGAAGTCGATGGCTTCCTTACCGACACGTGCCAACATTGACTGGTCCTCCTGTGATGGTTCGACCTTGGGTTCTTGGGCAGCAGCCCCAGGCGTGGGGACGATCGGCCCCCGCGCAGCTTTCACGCAGCCGTCTTTCATACCTGACATAGTTGTCCTCCTGGGACTTCAAGAAGTGCCTACTGCGACGCCGGCGGCTCGATCGGCCGCTAGCTTGCGCGGGTCATCTGCGTCCCGCACTTGGGGCACTTGGTCTGGTAGCACGGCACGCCCGTCTGGTGTGCGACCTTGTGCCCGCAACTGGGGCAGACGCAACGCCCACCCGGCCCTGCGGCATAGGGGCCGCCCCCGCGACCACCCCCACCACCACCCCCACCGCCAGTTCCTTGACCTCTACCCCTTTCCGCCCCCTCCTTGGGTCATCCTCCAATCATCCTCCGACCATCTTCGCCCGCATTCGCCTCCCTCGTTGCCGGCCCGCGCCCCCCATCGCTCCTC
>JAUVSX010000412.1 GCA_030596915.1 Chloroflexota bacterium
GCTCAAGGCAGCAGAAGTCCCATACGGCGCCGAACGGCATACTCTTCAGATCCTCGAGCATCGCCAAACGCGCCGTGTAGGCCCCATACACCTCCAGCTCGCGCAGATCGTCGCTCGGCTCCAAGAGGGCCATCAGCAGCGCGCGCATGACGTTGCGCGCCCCAATCCCCCAGGCCGCTACACGGTTGATGCTGGCGTCGAAGAAGTCGAGGCCGATGTGAACGCGGTCGAGGTACTCTCCTCTCACGAGTTCCTGAGCGATGGCTTGAACTTCGTCGGAAAGTACCACTACGTGGTCGCTATCCCAGCGCACGCCCCGGCTTACGTGGAGAAGCACCTCGTCGATGAAGGTCAGCACGGCCGAGAGCTTGTCGGAGATCACCTCGGTGGGGTGGAAGTGGCCGCTATCGAGGCACAGGAGCACGGGGCGCGACGCCGCCTGGCGCGAGGCCGCGTAACCCATGTAGAACTCGTGCGAGCCCACAACGTAGCTCTCCGAGCCCAGGCCGAAGAGCTTGCACTCGACAGCATCCAGGTTGTGCTGGGGATCGATTGGGTCAGCCAAGATGGCGTCGAGTGAGTTCCGGAGCAGCACGCGGGGAGCCTTGCGGTCGACGGGAGAGTCTTTGAGCCCATCAGGGATCCAGATGTTGGTGACGCAGGGCGTGCCCAACTGCTTACCGAACGACTCACCGATCCTCCGGCAGGCAATGCAGTGCTCAATCCAGAACGCGCGGATGCCCGCGTCGTAGCTCGCCAGCGTGAAGCCGTTCTCAGCCAGTGGGTGTGAGAAACAGGTGGGGTTGAAGTCCAGGCCGTGGCCCTTCTCCTTGGCCCAGTCGACCCAACCGGAGAAGTGGCTTGGCTGAACCTCATTGCGCGGGACGGGGCGCCCGCCCGTCTCTGCGTAGATCGCGTGCAGGTTCAGCCGGTGCGTGCCCGGAATCAGGCGGTAGGCCATATCCAGATCACGCCGCAGTTCGCCGGCGTTTCGCGCCTGCCCAGGGTAGTTGCCAATCGCCGCGATGCCACCCCCAAGCTCGGCATCCGGCGACTCGAACCCAGACACATCGTCGCCCTGCCAGCAGTGCAGGCTGATGGGAATCCCGGCGAGTCTATTGAGGGCGCGGTCCGTGTCGACGCCGAGCATAGCGTAGCGCTCCGCCGCCAGCTTGTACGCCGACTCGATATGAGCCGCAGTTGGTTGGCTGTACATAGTATCTGCCTCCTCTCGGATGGGACGATGGTAGCAACAGCTCTGGCTTGTGTCAAGCCGCGGGGATCAGTCACGAGGCCAGCGCTCGGGGGGTCCAGAGAGCCTCGTACTGGAGAGGCCGAGCCAGTCGTCGCAGGCTCCCTACTCCGGGTCCGATCCGATGCGCTCAAGCACGTCAATAGGCGCGAGCCGCAACACTTTGTGAACGCCGGTCAGCGCGTCGTCCACGTCCTTGTTGGTCCACGCTGGTGACAGCGAGAAGGCGAGTGAGCGGCCGAGAAGGTCCTCGGTTCGAGGGCACAGTCCGTCGGCGTAGGGTGTCAGCCCATCCGGATGGTGGCTGAAGGGTGTGCCGCGTCCGTCCCACGTTCGCTTGAACCGGATGCGCTCGACGGCGTACACGGGCTTCCCACCGTACACACGCCTGCAGTCGATTCCCTCGCCGGCCAACGCGTACTCAAACCCCCTGGAAGCCGCCTCTGAGGGAAGCGAGAATGCGACCGAGACACCCACGTCACCGGCAGGGTCTGGCACTTTCCTGAGCCGAAGATCAGCGATGCCGCTAAGAGCTGCGCGCATGCGCTGCTTGATTCGGCGGATTGGCGGGATGATTTCCCACAGGCGCTCGAGCTGAACGGAGACAACCGCACCCGTAAGTTCGCTCATGCGGTAGTTCTCGCCACAGAACTCGGGGACCTTGCCCTCGCCCTCCCGAAGCGAGCCCTGGTCGTGGGCCCGCACCGCCCGCTCGTGGAGTAGCGGATCCGACGTGGTCACCGCGCCACCCTCGCCTCCCGTGGCCACCTTGTTCAACTGGAAGCTGAAGGCGCCCACGTCGCCCAGTCCCCCGATTGGGCGGCCGCGCCACGATGCGCCGAGCGACTGTGCGCAGTCCTCCACCACTCGTAGGCCGTGCCGGCGCGCGACGTGGCAGATAGCGTCCATTCCACAAGCCACGCCCAAGAGGTGCACTGGCATGATCGCCCTGGTGCGGGACGTGATCCTACTTTCCGCGTCGGCGGCGTCGAGACAGAAGCTGTGGTCGACCTCCGCAAAGACCGGGACAGCGTTGCACGCGATCACGGCAAGGGGCGACGCCATGAATGTCACGGCGGGGACGATAACCTCGTCGCCGAGGCCCACGCCCAGTGCCCTGAGTGCGACGACGAGAGCCGCCGTTCCCGAGGATACGGCCAGGGCGTGGGGTACACCGACCAGCGACGCGAGGCGCGCTTCGGCATCTCGTACTTTCCCCTGCACACGGGGCCCGTAGAAGCGAAAGGGCGAGCGGCTGTCGATAACCGCCAGGATCGACAGCCGCTCGCGTTCACCGAGTATAGACGCACCTGGATAGGGGGGTGGGAGTGGTTCAGTCCGGATGGGAGTGCCACCGCCGATGGCCAGCATCTCTATCATGGGTGTGAACTCCTCGAAAAGGGCCTACGTAGCGCCCGGCGGGGCTCGCAGATTGGCGTGTGCTGCTCGCCGCCACGGTGCCCTCAAACGCTATGAACACTCTGCGCTCAGGCGCACCGCCGCGTCGATCAGTCGCTCGTCAATGCCTGGGGCAAAGGGCGCGGGGAGGTTCGGGGAACTGCGCACAGACTCCAGCGCCTCGTAGCCTCCCTCTATCAGCACCTTGTCTGTGGACAGGTACCCGAGAACGCCGTTTGCGTATCCCAACGTGTACGTCGCCGCGGGTCCCAAAGCTGCCTTGACGTGGTCGGCGTGCTGGCTGCACAGCTCGCCCCCGAAGCCAACGAGGCGAAGAGCATCGCCCACGGCCAGCACATGGACAGGGCACTCCGCACTGGTAGGAGGCCCATCTCCCTCTCGGATCCGGCGCAGGTGATGGCGCGCCCACCTTCGCTGGTACTCCGGGTACTCGCCGCCAACGACCGTCTCAAAGTACGCTCCAAGATCGTCCGGAAGGTCGAACGGCAACGTTGCGGTGCCGGTGCGCGCGGCCAGGGCGCCGGTTACCGGGCGCATTGAGTGGTCAACCAGCGAGAGAATGTCGGCAGCGACCTCCCGGCCGACGCACTCGACGTCCTCGTACGTTCCCGCCCGGAACCTGCCCGCGGACAGATCGGCGACGCGGCGCGCCTTGACGTCGCCGCAAGCGCCCTGAACGAACAGCGCGCTGCTTCCGGCGAGAGCGCGCTCGATTTCCCGGCACGCGACACCGGGGAACTCTGCGGATATCCGGTAGTTGTCAGGACCCATCACGGTCGGGTGGCAGCTAACGCTGAAGAGAGTGGCCTGGGGCCTCCCGTCGCGCCCTCTGACCAGCACGGCAAGCGTATCGGTGTTAATTGACTGGTCGGGGTTGGGCGCCATTATGAAGCCACCCGAGCTCGGCAGCCGCCTGCCTATCGCGACTTTCGACGACCCGATGGCGAAGGAGATTGCAGCAGGATGCGTCGTGCTTCCCGCCTGCGCGACCGTGCTCACAACCGCCTTCCGGACGCGCTCGAGATAGGCCAGATCGATGGTGCCTCCGGCATAAAGGCGCTTGGCGACGAGCGGCCCAGCGTGGGTATGGGTACACGACAGCAGGAGCCGAGCAGGTCGCA
>JAUVSX010000209.1 GCA_030596915.1 Chloroflexota bacterium
CG
Source organism: Chloroflexota bacterium (assembly GCA_030596915.1). Lineage (GTDB taxonomy): Bacteria > Chloroflexota > Anaerolineae > B4-G1 > B4-G1 > JAUVSX01. Next base: position 3 of record JAUVSX010000209.1, read on the forward strand.
GCAGGAAGTGCCCCAACCCATCGGGGGTGTTGAACTTCTCGACGAAGAAGGTCGACGTACCTGGGTGATCCTCCGAGGGGCAGGGCCACTGAATGCCGCCCGGCGTCGCCGAGAGCCTCTCGTACGTGATACCCGCGTATGGCGGAACACACCGCCGAATTTCCTCGAATACCTCTCGCGCGGAAGAGAAGTCGAACTTGTCCTTGTAGCCCATCCTTTCCGCCAGTTGGGGTATGACCCACCAATCGGGTTTGGCCTCGCCGGGCGGGGCGATCACCTGGTTGATGTTCTGCACCCGCCTGTCGACCCAGGTGTGAGTCCCTTCTCGTTCCACCCAGGTGGCTGCGGGCAGAACCACGTCCGCCAACTGAGCTGTCTCAGTCAGGAAAATATCCTGCACCACCAGGAAGTCCAGGCCCTCCAGCGATCGACGCACGCTGTTGGCGTCGGGGGCGGCCACGAGGGGGTCTGTCCCAACTACGTAGAGGACCTTGACCTTCTGGAGCATGACAGTGTATGGGAGACCTGGCTTGGTCGGCAGGTTCTGCACCCCCCAGGCCTTCTCGAAGAGCGCGGCTGTCTGTTCACCCACGCGCTTGAAGCCGGTGTAGAAGACATTGAGGCAGCCCATGTCGCCGGTGCCTTCGCCGTTGATCTGTCCGCGGGTGGGGCTCGGGCCAGTTCCCGGCCGGCCATACTGGCCAGTGAGCAACGCCAGGCTGGCCAGGGCCTTCACGTTATCTGACCCGGTGATGTGCTGATTCAGCCCCTGATCGTACAGCACGCAGCCGGTCTCAGCCCGGGCGTAGGTAAGTGCAGCATCCCTGATCTGATCCAGAGGCACGCCGCTAATAGCCACCATCTCCTGCAGGTCTATGGCGGCAAGATGCTGGCGCAGCTCCTCAATCCCGGCTGTCCTGGCAGCGATGAACTCTTCGTCCGCCAGACCCCCATCGAGGATGATGCGCATCATCGCGTTAAGCACTGCCACGTCGGCGCCAGGATTCAACTGAAGGTGTATATCCCCCAGAAGCCTTGCGGTGGGCGTCTTGCGGGGGTCTATGACGATCACCTTGGCCCCCGCGCCGTCTTCGGCGCGCCGCTCCTTTGCCCGCAGCACCCGCATCGTCATCATGGGGAAGGTCTCTTTCAGATTGACGCCCACCAGGAGGAAGCAGTCAGCCCGCTCCAGGTCCAACTGAGAGATCGGCATCACGCCCGAGCCCACCGAGGGACCCAGGCCGGCCGCAGTGGGTGAATGACACAGCCGCCCGCAGTACTCCACGTTGTTCGTTCCCATGACCACTCGGGTGAACTTCTGCAGCAGGTAGGCCGCCTCATTGGTGTTCTTGCCCGAGGCAAGCAGGCCGAACGTTTCCGGAGTGGCCTCTCCCAGTCTTTCGGCGATGAGATCAAGGGCCTCTTCCCAGGAGGCCGGTTCGAGCGCTCCGTCCCGCCGCACGAGCGGTGTCTTCAGCCTATCCTCCGCATAGAGGAACTGGTAGGCATTCTTGCCTTTGGGACAGTTCTTGCCCTCGTTGATCGGATGCTCTTTCCAGGGCTCCTGCCCGATGATCTGACCGTCCCTTACCACAAGATAGATCCCGCACCCGCAACTGCAGTACGGGCATATGGTCGGCTCGTATTTCATGTTCATTCTATGCCTTCCTCAGTGGACTGGGACCGAGCCGCCGCACCGTTTCGGTGAAGTCGGCGACGACCTCGACCATCTCCGGCGCCTCGGCCGCCGACACCCACGCCAGCCGCAACCGCTCCCCTCCGATTCCGGTAGCCTCAAGAAAGGGTTTCAAGGCCATAATCCTCCTGCGGACGCTGAGATTGCCCGTCTGGTAGTGGCACTGTCCCGGATGGCACCCTGAAACCAGGACCCCGTCCGCCCCCATTGACAGCGCCTTGAGTATCAGGCGCGACTCGACCCGCCCGGTGCACATCACGCGAATCACGTCAACGTTGGGTGGCTGCGTTGCGCGCGATACACCGGCCGCATCGGCGGCTGTGTACGAACACCAGTTGCATAGGAACCCGATAATGCGAGGTTCAAACGGCACTTCGCTCATTCGACGATCTCCTTCCTTGTGTGTGCGTAGGTCGAACACGGGTGCATTTCAGTTTCTGGGGCCGATGCCCAGTGCGACCCGGTGGTTCTCCGCCAGGCGGTGACCCTGCGTCGCCCAGTCCCTCAAGATGCGTGCCATCTTGGCAGTCCTAGATGCAGAGCGGTGGAGGATCGCCCCCAAACCGAAACACACCTGTCGAACACGTGATCGCAACCGCATCCCGCGAACGAAGGGCTCTACACAGTTCCGCCGCTATCAGCCGCCTCGATGCCGGTGGCGCCCCCGGCGTCCACCTCGCCCGCCACCGCGCCCTTGCTCCGCAGGCGGGGTCACCGAAGCGCCCATCCCTGCATTGGCGGGCGGCCGGGCCAACCATCGGCCCACCGCCCGAGCCAACGCGCCCGCCGTCTTCGCCAACACCCCGACGGAGGCCACGGCGAGGCCCGCCGCCACACTCTGTGCCAGCGGCTGTGGCCGGTAGATAGTGGGGGCCGGTCTCTGGGGCGCCGCCACCAGTTCGCCCTGCACCACGGGCTGGATGGCGCCCTCCGGGCAGGCGTCCACACACGCCCGGCAGCCGGTACACATCTCATCGTCAACGCGGGCCGTGCCATCCACAAGGCGAATCGCCCCAGCGGCGCACGCCTCCACACATGCCGCACAGCCCGTGCAGCGAGCCACATCAACCCAGACCGTTTCCCCTTCCATCAGACTGTTCCTCACCGTGCACTATCCACAACCAACGCCATACCGATGAAGCCGCCCCAGGGTATCTGGCCCAGCGCACGGGGCCATCCGCGGGGCAGCAGGGCTTGGCGCCAGACGACACGGGCCTCCTCCCCAGCGACAGACCGCAGCAGTCGCCTCAACTCAGCCGAGCCGAAGAAGCGCGCAGTGTCATAGACCGTCGACCGCTGAAGCCCCACAATCCGGCGTAGCAGCCCAAGCGGGCTCCACCGATTTAGTACCCCCAAGAGCAACCCCTGCCGGGCCACCCGCAATGCCTCTGCCAGAGCATTTCGTGGCCGTTCGAGGAACTCCAGTGTGGTGATGAAAGCCACCAGGTCAAACGCGCCGTCAGCAAACGGCAGGCGCAGGGCGTCGCTACGAACCAACGGAACGCCATCGAGCACCTGCACCTGCGCGAGCATTGCCAAGGAGATATCCAATCCCACTGCCCCTAGCCCCTGGTGGCCCAACCAGCGCGTGAAGTGGCCCGTGCCGCACCCCACCTCCAGGACGCTTCGAGCGCGAGGGAAGCACTCCAGCAGACTCCCCAGCGCATCTTTCTCCTCCGCGTCGGCCCGGCGCCCCTGCGCCGTCGCGTACCAGGACTCGTATTGGAGGGCGACGCGCTCCCCAAAGAGTTTGGGTCCACTGGCCAACTCACAACCCCTCAGACGACAGGTCGGTCGTGCGGCTTGGCTCAGGGCAAGCGTTCGAGAGCGTGACCGTCATCACCGTGTCCCCGTGCTCTGCAGCCCGGTGGAACGCCTGCTGCAGCGCGTCGAAAAGCGCCCGCTCCTCCCCACACACCAGCGTGCTCATCTCGCCAACACGAGTGTCTATCCCGCACGAGCGGAAGACGCGCACCGCCTCGCGTATGGCCGGCCCGATCGATGTCTGCCGCAGCGGGTAAACGCTCACCTGTGCACTGATGACGCTCATCTCCCATACCCCCTCAGGCCGACGACCAAGCATCCTTCAACAGTCCCTTGAAGCGGTCGAGTGTGATCGGGTGGAACGCCACCTCCAGGCCCGTCCAGTCGAACAGCTCCAAGATCTCCTCGGCGTGCTCCGTCATGGTCTCTTCGGCGAGCCCAAGGCCGTCCAAGACGATGATCTTATCGTAGAAACCAGGGAAGTTCGCGTTGGCATCAGCGCTATCCCAGCCGAAATACCTCTGGTAGACTGCCTTCCAGCTCTTGAGCCAGCCCGGCGTGAACCAGAGGATTCTATCCTGCCTCCCGTCGCTGATGCGCTGCCGATCCTCGAAGCTCGCCAGCATGTCGTAACCGGTGTCTCCCTGGACCCTCACGATGCCCTGGCCGGCTGCCTGCAAGATCGAATCCACCCGCTTCAGCGGCTCATCAGTGCTGACGTAGCACTTCTTCCCATACACGACGATAATCTCGTGATCAGAGCACAACTCCCGAGCCTGTGCCAGTCTTGTGAGGAGGTGCTCCTCAAGCTTACGTGGCAAGGCGTGCAGGCCCGGTGGTGTAAACAGCACGCGACGTGGGTTCAGAAAGCCGGTCTTCACCAGATGATCGATCTCTGGGCGCAGCATACCGCATGAGACGAGGCAACGGTCCTCAAACATGGGATGAGCGATCTCGCGCATCGTCCGCACCCTCGAGTGTTCTCATCAGTCTCACCTCCAACTCCGCCTCCAGCTCATCCGACTGTTGCACCATCGCTGGCCGTGCCAGATGGGCGGACCATCAGCTCTCCAACGTCTCCGACACCGTAGCCAGTAGGGGGAGCCGTAGCAAGAGGTCGAACACGACGGGAATCAGGAAGACGTACACGGGGCCGAGCTCCCTCCAGATGAGTCCCCCAAGGATGGGGGCAGGGACCGCAAGCAGTCCGGTGAAGAGGCCGAGCACGCCACTCCACTTCCCTTGCTCCTCGAGCGGAACGAGTTCCAGCGTCATGGCGCCTGTAACGCCAGACATAAGGGTGTAGAAGACCATAAGAGCCGCCGACAGAACCAGCGTGGCTGCATTTGGCGCCAACACAAGCAGGATAAGGGAGGCATACCACAGCGGTGTGACGATGTAGATTATGCGCTTCCGACCAAACCTGTCCGCAACTCGCCCCAGCGGAATACCGAAGGCGACCCGCGCCACAACTGTGGCGGTAGCCATAGCGCCCAAGAGGTACTGATCCGCTCCTTTGACCTCGTGAGCGTATAGCTGCACAAAAGGTCAGAACATGGCCATGGGCACCCCCGTCAGCGACACGAGCGCAACCCATCGCCAAAGATCCCTTCTTTCCTTGAAGAGGGTGCGAAAGTCTGTGAGGAAGGTGAACCCTGCCCGTGCACCAGCCGTCTGTCCCACTTTCGGTTTCCGCAGTTGGGTAGCCACGAAGGCGAAGACGAGCCCATATCCCACTGCCTGGACGTAGTACAACGGTCGAATACCCTCCACCGTCATACCCCCGGAGACCGACACCAGATAGGCAGCGATCAGCGGTGAGGCCATAGAGGCTATAGCCCCCAGGGTGCCGCAGACGTTCTGCGCAGTAACCCGATCCTTGTTCTGTACTGAATCGGCGCAGATCACACTGCAGCCGGTACTGATCACCCTCGCAGAGATGGCGGCAAGAATGGCCGTGGCGACAAGGATGCGCCAGTCGTGTGCCAGCGCGTAGAGCAGGCTGCCTGCCGCTGGCGAGGCTAATGCCAGCAGGTAGGATCGCTTGATGCCATAGCGGTCCACCAGCCATCCTACGGGTGCAGAGATGAGAGCGCTGACCGCACTGCCGACGCTGCTGAGACTTCCCAGTTGCACGGCGTCGGCTCCCAGGCCGACGGCATATATCGCGTTGTATGGACTGGTGAGGCTGCTCAGAAAGCTACTCGCGGCGGCGCGACCTGCCCCCACGCGGTAATTGTGCTTCTGCCGGCGTACGAAACGGCTAGCCGCTCCAGCTATCTCGCTAATCGTATGCATCAGGTTTCCCCCCGGTGGTCCGAGTGAACTGATACTCCCTCAGTGCCTTAGCCGGCATTCGTCCGGTCACTGGAAACGCTCCCTCTCGAAGGCGCCCGGCCTCCTAGCGTCCCAGCGTTCAGACAGAGGCGGGACCACACGACGCCTCCGATCCGTGTCCCCTGGCTGCGCCACCGACCCCAAACAGGGAGATGGCCCTCTTC
>JAUVSX010000339.1 GCA_030596915.1 Chloroflexota bacterium
GACCCAAGCGAGCGAGTTCCGTCTGGCGTGTTTCGGCCAGGAGTCTCCCCTGCGCCGCGCCTACGAGTGGCCCAGTTTGGCCGATAACCGGTGGCCCCATGACGGGCGAAAGTTGACAGACCCATCGTTAGCCCTCGCGGCGTCTGACCACGTCCTCCTGTGTCCCTCTTGTGGGCAGGCTATGCAACGACGGTCGTTCATTCGTCCCGCAGGCTTTGTTCCCCGGGAACGCTGCCCCCCCGGATGAACGTCATAGAACCGGTATCACAACGGACACAACACAGCTCGATTCGAATGAGGCGACTGGTCGTTTCAGACGTCCTTAGTCCCGCCTGCATGGGACCGAAGAATACAACACTTCGACCGCTCATCGGGACCTTTCGCCTGCCCGTTGCCTTATCCCCTCGGCTGCCCGTCCGCGACGAAGGACCTTCACAACCCGCCATATCTCGCCTCGTGGCGCAAAGCCACGGTCCCTGCCCCAATGATATGCGTGCGTCCTCCGCAGGTCTCTTGTCTTAGCCCCCAAGTGACGCTAGAATCGCAGTACCCGGCTTAGTTCAACACTGGATCATGTGGCGGCTTCGCGCCACATGAATCCTTATTCGCTAGGCGGCCCACTGGCTCAAGGAGTGTGTTATGAGTCACGAGGAAGTCGTATCACAAGGGGTTTGCTTGAGTTTGGCATTGCTGCTCTTGGCGGGATGTGCCACGTTACCGGGGCCGACGCCTACTACCACACCCACGGCAATGCCAAGTGAGGGAAAGGCCGAATGGGATATGGTCTTTTTCAGCGATTCCAGCGGGTGGGGGGTGGCGGATCGCTATGCGGCGCACATCGCGAAGGATCTGGGCGTGACCGTCAAGGTGTACGATCTATCGGGGCCAAGCCTCAGCGCAGGCACAGTACTGGCTGCGCTGCGGGGCGAAGAGAGCCGCTATCTGACCTCGACAGGTGTGCCCGATCTCATCCGTGAAGCGGAGGTGGTTGTCTTCTACGCCAATCCAGAAGAGTCTGTCTCAGAGAGCAATCCAGGAGATTGGAATTGTGTGAGCCTCAAGCCGTATGTGAATGATTGCTCCCCAGAGACGTTTGATACATCTGGAGCAGATTTAGTGGCGATTTATGGGGAAATCCTGGCGTTACGAGGCGCCTCTTCCATCATCATCCGTGCCTTTGACGCATACAACCCGCTCTACAGTGTGTTTCGTGAGCACGGCGTTTACGACGAGTGTGTGCGCTGTTGGAAGAATTACAACGAGTCCATTCATCAGGCCGCAGCGGTACACAATGTTCTCGTGGCGCACGTATACGATGCATTCAATGGCTCAAATCATGACGAGGACCCGCGTGAAAAAGGTTACATAGGAGACGATGGGATACACACCACCGGAACGGGGCGGGATGTCATCGCCGAGCTCCTGCGGGAGTTGGGCTACGAACCCACTGTTCCTTAGCGGTCAAGGTCTGAGGGACATATCTATCGCTGAGTGAGGGCCGCCTGGCCCATCGCGAGACTGTGTGGAAACTCGTGTTCTTGTGAGATAAAGCGGCCAACATGAGTGGCAAGAGAAGCGAGGAGGCCGTATGGGTTTCATAGAAGGTGTCCATCGCGATCAGTTGACCATGTTCCCTGAGTCGTTGGACGGGTACGTTGGAGATGACAATCCAGTACGCTTCGTCGACGCCTTCGTAGACAGCCTGGATCTGCAGTGAGGCTGGCCCCATTTCTTTGGACCACGGATGAGCCAAGACAAGGTGAACGCCTACCGGCTTGGAAACGAGCTGGTCAGACGCAGTGGTGCTACTCTGCGCTGCCGGAGCACGGATGACCACATCGGTTGCTGGGCCCGACGGTCGTCCGACGAGGGGATCGGCAGGGGGTCCACAGACTGTGGCCTGAGGTCACAACTGCGAAACGCGAAGAACCGCACGCGCAGGGCGGGTTTCCAAATCTTGGGCAATCTCGGTGGACAGCTTCACCGTTTGGGTGGGTCGGCGCCCGGGGATAAGACTGTGCTGTCACCTGTGGGTGCTAAGCCCGTCGCTCCCGCTGAACCGGGCACCCATCCGAGCCTGGACGTGCCCTCTTGCTATTCGCTGTCGCGTGACGCGAAATGCGGGAGGACCTTCGGCGAACGGCTCAAGCTAGTCCCGCAATAACGCGGCCCCTCGGCGCAACGGTCGACCGGTGACCATCCGGTTTGACAGTCGCTACGTGAGCGGGTACCCTGTGCGCGATGTGCCACGAGCATCCACATACGCGGCGCCAAAGGTCGGCGCTGTGACTCATTCGGGCGACTCCGATCCCCCTCGTCTTCGGCAACGCTCGTGCCAACGCCCAAATCGCGCGGCGACGCCACCCGTATCGGGCCGGAGGCCGATCATTTGAGGATTCCCCTATTGTGACTAGCGGCGCGGTGGACCTGCAGGCATACGCCAAGGCCTTCTCGGAGTACCGGGACACGATCCACGCGTCCTCGTCGACGGACGCCGCCTCTGCCACCGTGTCAGTCTTCCTGCGCGAAGCGGAGCAGCTCTTCGATGGCAACCTGAAGAGAGCGTTCTATCAGGAGCTGGAACACCTGTGGCGGGTGTTCCCGCCGCGAGCCAGGAGCCTTGAGAAGTATGTCGAGATGGTGGAGGTCCTGCTCGGCCAGGCCGTCGAGTTCCGCTGGTACGGTGAGTACCCCCGCTATGAGACGAACGATGACATACGTTCGGACGCTGACCTATGGAGCTTCCGCCGAGGGGCCGAGGACTTCGACGTGAGGTTCGACTACGTTCAATACTACGGAAGCGTCCTTATGCGCATCCCTAATTCGCTAAGGCTGCGCTATCGTAGACTCGTGAACCATCCTGGGAGGCACACCCAGGGCCTCACAACGACACGATGCACAAGGGCCGTGGCAGGCCTGGTGAACCACATCTCTGAACGTGTCGCCACGATTACCGACCGGCGGCGAGGGTTCAGAATCCTCGTCAATAGCATGCTCAGAACTACGGAGTACCAGCACGCGCTAGCGCGCCTGGGCTACGTCGCCCCGCGTCACAGTGCTCACCTTGCCGGGTATGCCGCTGACCTGGAGAGACTCTGGTACGAGGAGAGTGACAGGGACGCACACCAGGCGGCGTCGAGCGTTCTGCTTGATCTCTTCGAGCGCAAGGTCATAAACCTCATAGAGGAAAGGACACACTGGCACGTATGCCTGAACCCTGAGCACATCCGCGACTACGAGACCATGGCGCAGCAGTGGCAGAGGGGCGAGGCGCAGTAGCATGTGTGGCATCGTTGGCGTATTCGGACGGGTAGCGGACCAACAAGCGGCTCTCACATTGATGATGCGCGCGGTCCAGTCACGAGGCGAGGCGGACGAGACCTGGTTCGGTGTCGACTTCTGCGTTGGAACGCGGCGACTCAAGATCGTGGACAGAGAGAGGGCCGTGCAGCCTATCTTCAACGAGGATCGGAGCAAGCTGGTCATCTTCAACGGTGAGATCTTCAACTTCAAGCCGCTGAAGGCTGAGCTGGAGCGCGACCACACGTTCACGACCGAAAGCGATACGGAAACCATCCTGCACGCGTACGAGGAATACGGCCCAGAATGCGTGCACAAGTTCGACGGCCAATTCGCGTTCGTTGTCTACGATCTGCACAGTCGGGCAGTCTTCGCGGCCCGAGACCATATCGGAATCGTGCCGCTGTACTTCGCTCGCGACGACCACGCAATGTACGTGGCCTCAAACATCAAGGCGCTTACAATGTTTGGGCTGCGGATCAAGTTCGTGCCTCCGGGCCACACGCTCGACGCCGACGGCTGCCTGACGAGCTACTTCGAGCCCGTGTACGATGGTACGGCATCATCAAGAGACGAGTACGTTGCCCAGCTACGGCGAGCGATCGAGTCGGCGGTCGCCAAGCGGGTCGACACAGATCTGCCGGTTGGCGTCATCTACAGCGGAGGAATCGACAGCTCAGTCGTGCTGAATGAGGCTTGCAGGAGACACGCGAATGTGACGGCTTTCACCATCGGCACGGAGCGCAGCGAGGACCTGGAGATCTCGAAACGCTACTGTAGCGAGCACGGAGTGCCACAGGTTGTGATACCACACGAGCAAAGGGACATAGGGCTCAAGAGTGTGAAGCACGCGGTGCGTGTGACGGAACTGAACGAATACCTGGACGTGATCAACGCAGTGGTCACCCTGCCCCTGTTCGAGGGGATTCACCGTGCGGGCGTCAAGGTCGTGCTCGGGGGCGACGGCAGCGACGAGCTTTTCGGCGGGTACCACATGTATCAACAGATTCGCGTTGAAGATGAGCCACGGCTGCGCCTGCACAACCTGATGAGCTTGCACCGGACGGAGCTACAGCGCGTCGACAGGTGCAGTATGGCGTACGAGGTAGAGGTACGGGTGCCTTTCCTCGATCTCGACGTTGTGCACCTTGCGCTTCAGCTGCCGTCGGCATGGAAGCTGGAC
>JAUVSX010000365.1 GCA_030596915.1 Chloroflexota bacterium
AATACAATAGAAAGTAGTGATGTGCAAGTGGCGATCCACTGGCTGCCCTTGGTTACAGGACGCCCTGGTGTTGACGCGGCCAGTGGATCGCTTGGCAGTTTCGGGAGGGAGGCAAGCCATCGGGATCAGGCGGGCGTTGGCTGGGGGTTGAGCGTACGTGGGCAGGCCTGGGCCGAAACTGCTGGTGGGACGCGAGCAACAGGTCGCCTCCCCAACCGCACTACGACTGGCTGTCCGTCAGGTATTCCGACAGATCGACCGTGTCATACCGTACTCGCTGGTACCCCTGCCGCGAGCCGCTCAGTGGCATGGTCGCATCCAATCCCATCTTCGAGGTGCGCGACTTGTGCCCCGGCACGTGTGTGCCCGAGGGGTCAAGACTGCTGCCAGCCTGATCGTTCAACACGACCAGGTCCCGACTGGCCTGAAAGCGCGTCGCTACCGCCCACTCCACCTCGGCGGGGTTGTAGATATCGACATCCGTGTCTACGACAATAACGTGCTTGAGGGAGGCGTGTCCCCCGAAGGCGGCCCACATCGCCCGCCGCCCATCCTCTTTGTACTGCTTGTCGATCTGTACCACCGCGTGCAACCAGGACGCGCCACCCGGTGTGACGTGCACACCGGTACAGCGGCAGACCTCGTCTACAGCGGCGAAGATCGTCGGCTCGCGGGGCATACCCATCAGATTCTTGTGCTCCAAGCCGCCGGGAAGCAGCGCATGGAAAATCGGATCGGCCCGATGGGTGATCAGGTCGATTTCGATGACGGGCTGTTGCCGCACGTGGTCCATCGTATCCGTGAGGTCGGGGAAGGGACCTTCGTCGACCGACGAGCGGGTGATCCGCCCCTCCAGCACCAGCTCCGCTTGCGCCGGCACCACCAGATCCGACGTCCGGCAGCGGACGAGGTCGGTCGGAGCCAGCGCCTGGGCAATCGCCAACTCGTCCACGCCCTTCGGAGGGCTCATTGCCGCAGCCAGCAGCACCTGGACGGGGCACCCGACGGCGATGGCGATGGGAAGGTCTCCCGCCGCCTTCGAAAGCGCGGTGTGTGTCCCGCGCCTCTCGATGATCCGGGCCGCGCACCGGCCTTCATCCAGGACCATAAGCCGGTGGTAGGAGCTATTCAGGCCCAGATCGGGATCCCTGATGATGGCCACGCCCGCCGTGATGTACCGCCCCCCGTCGTCAGGATGGTAGCGGGGGACGGGCCGCCTGGTGAGATCGACCTGCTGTTCAACGATCTCCTGGCACGGGCCGGAAGCCAGCACTGGCGGGGACACCGGCTTCTCCAGCGCGTCCGCCATGCGGTCGACCAACTCCGAGACCTGGCAGCCTAGAGCGGCGGCGAAATGCTCTCGCCGAGCACACAGGCCGGAAAGGACCCGCCAGCCGTTGTAGCCGGAGATGGTGGGAAGAAGCACGGGCCGGCCGTCGAGGGCGGATATGACACGCGCCAGTTCCAGGTAGGGGTCCACGGCTCGCCGTACCTCGAGCAGTTCGCCCTCTTCGCGGGACCACGAGATGAAGTCTCGCAGGTCCATGTCACAGTACCTCGCCTGCCGCGGGACGCCAGCGATGCGCCCGGGCGGCTACCAGCGCCCTCGGTGCACGCGAGACCGATCGAATTGGGTGCGTGGCTCCTTTGTCTCGGCCGGGTACCCAATAGAGATCAGGTTCAGTGGGTACACGTTCGCCGGGAGGTGCAGGATGCGCCGCACGGACTCGATACGGTCGTCGTTGGGATAGACACCTAGCCACACGGCGCCTAGGCCCAGAGCCGTAGCGGCCAACAGCAGGTTCTCCGTGGCTGCTGAGCAGTCCTGCGGCCAGTAGTGCTTGGAGATCGATGCATCCCCACACACGGCGATACTGAGGGGCGCCTCGAAGAGCATCTTGGCGTACGGATGGGCCTCGCCCAGTTGCTCGAGCACCTCGCGCTCATCGACGACGATGAAATGCCAAGGTTTCTGGTTTGACGCCGACGGCGCCGCCATGGCCGCCTCGAGCAGGGCTTGGATATCGACTTCACTAACGGGCTTGTCGGCGTACTTGCGGATACTCCGCCTACTGAATATCGTTTCGATCAGATCTCTTGACACATATCACCTCCGGGAGAAGCTCCTGACTGGCTGCACCCTACGGGAGAACGCCCGCCTCAGCCAGTACTTGTTTCGTTACTGCCGGGATATCGCCGAAATTCTCGACCACGTGCACGCCTACGGCTCGCAAGCGCCTGACCTTCTGTTCGTGGGTGCCCCGGTTGCCCTCGATGATAGCTCCAGCGTGGGAGAACCGGGTGCCCTTCCTTGCCCCCTTGCCCCCGATGTAGGCGACGAGGGGCTTGTCAACCTTACCCTGCTCGACAAGATCAGCGACTTGTTCCTCCTGGCTCGTGCCGATCTCCCCGAACATAACGATGGCCTGTGTATCCGCATCAGACTGGAAGAGGCGGACGATCTCTGGCAGCGGCAGCCCCACGATTGCGTCGCCACCCACGTGCACGAGCGTCGTCGCGCCAATGCCCTCCCTGGCCCGGTAGTACGCCATCGACGAGGTGATGCCTCCCGAGCGCGAGCAAACCCCGACTGGTCCTGGAAAGAACCAGGACCGCGCCGAGACGGCCCGGCCCCCGATCATGCCCAGGACGCCCTGTCCAGGGCTCAACACGCCCAGCGTGTTGGGTCCGACGAACCTGGCCCCGGCCTGGTCTGCCGCCTTGGCGATCTGCAGAACATCGTACATGGGAACGCGGTCTGGCACGATGATCAGGAGCTTGACCCCCGCGTCGATTGCCTCCAGCGCTGCGCTGCGCACCAGCGGGGCCGGAATGAACAGGACGCTGACATCGATTGGTCCCAGGCTCTCCCACGCTTCCTCGACGGTGTCGAAGACGGGCAGTCCTTCGACCTCGCCTCCGCCCCGCCCCGGTGTGACACCACCGACGATGTGAGTGCCGTACTCCTTCATCAGCTTCGTCCGCGCGCGCCCCTCGCGCCCCGTGATTCCCTGGACGATGACGCGCTTGGTCTGATCGATCAGAATCGCCATTGTCCGCTTCCTCGGCTCCTAGCTCTCCCGCTGGCGACGATATTCTTCGAGACCTGGGATGGGCAGATCCACATAGCCTCCAGCAGCGCCCTCGAAGAAGCAGGCGACGTCGCAGGCCAGGCACTCGCTGCAGCGCCCTTTCTTTGCCTCTTCCGGCGTGATGTTCAGTTCCGGGCAACCCTCGGCGTTAAGCTGGAGTATCTGCGGCACACACTCGCTTACGCAGACCTTGTTCTCGCACCCTGCACAGATAGCGTGATCGTACGTCGCGGTGCCGCCAGTCACTGTCTCGAAGCTGTAGGGCCGCTGCGCAACCGGCTTGGTCCGTCCGGCAGGCCGCACGGCGGGTGCGCAGTAGCCCTCGACCAACGCACTCAGCCGCTGCGCGCAGAACTGCGGCGTGTCATCCTTGCGGTACCCCTCCACCGGCGCGGGGACGTGGCCATTGACCTGCTCGAGAATCGTGACCGCCCTATCCTCGGAGTTGCCGCCAAGGCGCATGACGGCCGGCACCATCAATGGCTCCTCCAGGAACGCCTTGGCCAGGCCTCGGGCGGAGTGGAACTGCTCCTGGCTCGCGACCCCGGAGCCGGAGCCGAAGTACGCGTCGATCGGTCCCTGGCTGAGGATGATCCGCGCGGCGCGGTAGACCTTGCTGGCTGGCGGGTTGCCGGACGTATCGACGAAGTTGGCGATGCGGAAACCCGCGTTGATGACCGCGTCCATACTCATCATAGAGCCGCCGCCGCCCGCTCCGTGGAACCCGATCACGCCGTCACCGTGCTGGAAGTCGTCGGCCATCTGGATGAAGTAGAATGTGCCGCGGTAGTCGCCTTCCTCAACGGCGTAGGCGATGCGCTCCAACGCCGTCGGCGGGCGATCGAGCGCCCGAGCGAATGTGATGCCCAGGTCCTTGTGGCGGAACACTGCGTAGTCGTCGACGGTGATGCGGCAGTCAGCGGCCACCAGCTTGCCGGCGCTGGTCAGCACCAGAGGGTTGATCTCGGCGGCGCGCGCCTCCCACGTGCTGGCTACGTCGTACAACCTCACGAGCAGGCCGCCCAGGTCTCGTTGCAGCCGGCCATGGATGCCCGTCCGCCGGACCAGATTGCGGGCCTCGTAGTCCCGCAGCCCGACGTCTACGTCGAC
>JAUVSX010000499.1 GCA_030596915.1 Chloroflexota bacterium
GGGGAGGCAGGACCGAGTCAGGGCCCCCTAACGGCCGTGAACCTGTCCGTGGCCACACCGCGCGGCCCCTGGAGCCACTTCCCCGTCCCGGGAGCCGCGCAGCCCGTCGGGCGCACCAGCGCCAGGCGCCATCCCCTGGCTGCCGCGAAACACGATCACAGCCCGGGCCTGGACCTCCAAACAGCAGCACCGAAGGCTGGGTGCCGATCAGCGCTGTTCGGTTCAGATTCCGACTCACGGCTTCCGTCGCTGTTTCCAAGGAAGCGAAGGCCCGGTCGGGCTGCCGCGGGCGCATGCGCCCGCGGCTACTCCACGCGCGCGATAAGATGGCGCATAATGCCATCCATCAGTTGGAGACTGCGCTCAAGCGGCGCCACGGCGGCGGGATCCATCTCGATGTGCATAAGCACATAGAGTCCCTCTCGGGAATCCTCAATGGGATAAGCCGGCCTGCGCACACCCCAGGGGTCGACCTTGGCAACCTGTCCGCCGTTCCGTTCGACGAGACCGGAGACGTTCGTGATCGCAGCCTCCAGGTCACCATCGTCCAAGTCAGGGTGGACGATAAACACTAGTTCATAGCTACGCATCGGACGGTTCACCTCCTTTCCACGGGATTGCCCCTGGACATAGCGCCAAGAGCGGAAAGCCCGTCCGCGGGCTAGCACTGCGCGGAATGATAGCACAAAGGCGTCGTCTTGGCAAGTCCCGAGCCGCGGCAACCGCTATTAGGGGGATCCGGCGCCAACGCGCTCAATGGCCGCAGCAATGAACGCCGAGAAGAGCGGGTGCGGGCGGTCGGGGCGCGACTTGAACTCGGGATGAAACTGGCTGCCCAACATGTAGGGGTGGTCCGCTAGCTCCGCGATCTCGACGAGCCGACCATCGGGCGAAATGCCGCTGCACACCAATCCGGCCTTCCGCAGCATCTCTCGGTAAGCGTTGTTGACCTCGAAACGGTGTCTGTGCCGCTCGCGAACTTCTGAGACGCCGTAGGCGTCAGCAGCCTTCGTGCCACTCACCAGCCGGCACGGGTATGAGCCGAGGCGCATCGTGCCACCGAGGTCAACGATGTTGCGCTGATCTGGCATGAGATCTATGACCGGATGCTCGGTGTGCGGGTTGAACTCCGTACTGTTCGGATCGTCGCTGTCCAGAGCGTGGCGTGCCAATTCGACGATCATCACCTGCAAGCCTAGACAGAGACCAAGGTAGGGAACACGGTTCTCGCGCGACCAGCGCGCCGTGGCTATCTTTCCTTCGATCCCACGCTCCCCGAAGCCGCCCGGCACGACAACGCCAGCGACCTGCTGGAGCTCGTCCCAGCGGCGACCCCGCTCTAGGTGTTCAGAGCTGATGTACAGGATGTCAACGTCGTGCCCGTGGGCCAGGGCCGCGTGGTACAGGGCCTCGCGCACACTGATGTAGGCATCGTGCAGCTCGACATACTTGCCCACAATGGCGATGGGCAGAGCGGGCCGCGGCGCGCGCATGCGCGTCACCATCTCTCGCCACTCACCCAGGTCTGGTTTGCCCACATCCAGCCCTCACCGGTCAGCGATATAGGCGCCCAGGCCGGCTTCCTCTAGGATCAGCGGTATCTCGTACAGGAGCGGCGCCGTCACGAGTGGTATCACCGCACGCCGGTCCACATCGCAGAAGAGGGCGATCTTGTCCCTCAGGGCGTCGGCGACCGGGTGGTCCGCGCGGGCAACGATGATGTCAGGTTGGATGCCGATTGAGCGCAGTTCACGGACGCTGTGCTGCGTGGGCTTGGTTTTGAGTTCACCCGTCGCTCCAACGTGTGGCAGGAACGTGACGTGGATGTAGAGTGTGTTGGCGCTGCCGACGTCTCGCCTCATCTGGCGCAGGGCCTCCAAGAAGGGAAGGCCCTCAATGTCACCGACAGTGCCACCGACCTCCACGATCACCACCTCCGCCCCACTCTGCTTGCCAACCAGGCTTATCCGCCGCTTTATCTCGTTCGTGATGTGGGGAATCACCTGGATTGTGCCGCCGAGGAAGTCCCCCTGGCGCTCCCTCCCGATTATCTCGGCGTACACCTGCCCGGCCGTCACGTTGCTGGACCGGTACAGATTCTCATCGATGAACCGTTCGTAGTGTCCCAGGTCCAGGTCCGTCTCCGCTCCGTCCTCCGTCACAAACACCTCGCCGTGCTGGTAGGGTGACATGGTGCCTGGGTCCACATTGATGTACGGGTCGAGCTTCTGAATAGTAACGCTCACGCCGCGTGCCTTGAGCACCCGGCCCACCGAGGCTGCGGTCACTCCTTTGCCGACGCTGCTGATCACTCCCCCAGTGCAGAAGATGTATTTGACCACCGGTTGCGTCTCCTTCTTACATGAGCGGAGGGGAGAGTCGCCCCGGGGCGACTCTCCCCTCTACATATTCATCCGGTTCTCTTTGTCATACGGACCCAGCTACTGCCCGCTTCTCTGTGGCGCGTGCATCATAGCATAGGTCTCGGGTGCTGTCAAACTGCGGCGGCCCGCGGGGCAGGACCGTTTGACACACAGACCAAGCTGTGCGAGCATGGCTCCACACTACGCCAACCGGAGGTGCGATGTGCCACGAGTGATTCACTTCGAGCTGCCCGCCGACGATCCGGAGCGGGCGTCCGCATTCTACCAGCAGGTCTTCGGCTGGACCGTCAACAAGTGGGCGGGCCCAATCGACTACTGGCTCGTGACAACGGGGGAGGAGGGCGCGCCGGGTATCGACGGCGCCATCCAGCGCCGCGAGGAAGGTGCGACCACCACAAACACGATCGACGTGCCCTCGGTCGATGAATACGTTGCCAAGATCGTGGCGGCCGGTGGCCAGA
>JAUVSX010000469.1 GCA_030596915.1 Chloroflexota bacterium
GCGCAGACGTTCCATGCGAACTTGAGTGGCATAATCATAGGGCGAGCGCTGTACGACGGCCAGGTTGATCTCGCGGACGCCCTGCGGGTCGGGAGCGCCGGCGGGCGGACGCACCAATCTCGCCCGGTAGTCGAATAGGAGATCGAGAGCAACTGTGCTGGCAAAGCGAATCATCCCGTGCCTCGATGTGAAGGGTGGTCGGGTGGTCAAGGGCGTGCACTTCGTGAACCTTCGCGACGCAGGGGACCCTGTGGAGCAGGCCCGGCTGTACGATGCCGAAGGTGCGGACGAGCTCGTCTTCCTGGACATCTCGGCCACGCCCGAAGGCAAGGCAACGACGGTCGAGGTCGTCCGTCAGGTCGCTGTCGAAGTCTTCATGCCCTTCACCGTTGGTGGTGGCGTGCGCACTGTGGCGGATATGCGCGCGCTTCTACTCGCTGGCGCCGACAAGGTGAGCATCAACTCGGCTGCTGTCCGCCGGCCAGAGCTCCTCAGCGAGGGAGCGCAGCGCTTCGGTAGCCAGTGTGTGGTGATCGCGGTGGATGCGAAGCAAGTGGCGCACAACCCACCCAGGTGGGAGGTCTACGTCGACGGCGGGCGCACACCGACCGGGGTGGACGCCCTCGAGTGGTGCGTGCGTGCGGTCGAGCTGGGCGCGGGCGAGGTGCTACTGACGAGTATGGATGCCGATGGCACGCTCAATGGGTATGACATTGTGCTGACCCGTGCCGTCGCCGAGGCGGTGCCGGTGCCCGTCATCGCTAGCGGCGGGGCTGGCGCTCTCCATCACTTCGTCGAGGTGCTTACTGACGGCAAGGCCGATGCAGCGCTGGTGGCCTCGCTGTTTCACGACCGCGTGATGCGTGTTGGCGAGGCGAAGGCGTACCTTGCCGCGAACGGTGTTGTAGTGAGACCGACAGAACCCAGCTAGCCGGGAGAGGAGAGTATGATATTCAAGAGGATCGTTCCCTGTTTGGATTTCAAGGATGGCCGCGTTGTCAAGGGCGTCCACTTCGTGGACCTGCGCGACGTGGGCGACCCCGTGGAAAACGCGTTGCTCTACGAGGCTGAGGGCGCCGACGAGTTGACCTTCCTCGACATCTCGGCCACGACGGAGGGCCGGGCGACAATGATAGAGGCAGCGCGCAAAGTGGCTGATGCCATCTCCATTCCCTTCGCCATCGGCGGCGGCGTGCGCACCGTCGAGGATGTGTCCCGACTTCTCGAGGCGGGCGCCGACAAGGTTGGGATTAACACCGCTGCAGTACGAACGCCAATCCTCATCTCTGATGCCGCTGCAATGCATGGGAGTGAGCGTATCGTCGTCGCCGTCGATGCGTTGCAGGTGGCCGATGATCCGCCCCGCTGGGAGGTGTATGTCAGCGGCGGACAGGAGCCGACAGGCCTGGATGCCGTTGAGTGGTCGCTCAAGGTGGCTGAGCTGGGCGCGGGAGAGATCCTGCTGACCAGCATCGATGCTGACGGCACGCTCGACGGGTACGACATCCCTCTGACGCGGACCGTGGCGGAGGCTGTATCCGTGTTGGTCACCGCCAGTGGCGGGGCGGGCACGTTGGCGCACTTCGCCGAGGCACTCACCGACGGCAAGGCGGACGCTGCACTCGCTGCGTCCGTCTTCCACGATCGGACGTTCACGGTCGCACAGGTGAAGGAGTACCTGAGGGAGCGGGGGATCCCGGTTCGGATGAGCAACTAGCCGATGGCAGGTTCCGCGAACCATCTCTTCCTGTTCGACGTCGACAGTGTCCTCGTCGAGGCCCTGGGGTATCTGAAGGCGCTGCAGGACACGGTTGCTCACTTCTCCCGTCAGATGGGGGCCGGCGACCACCCGCTCACGGAGGTGGAGGCGCGAACGTTCGAGGCCTGTGGGCTCACGAGCGAGTGGGACTCCGGCGCGGCGTGCGTTGGGCTGTTGCTCGTCGAGCGTCTGCGCCAGGAACCGGACCTACCGGTGTCATCCTGCTGGCCCGAGACGGTGTCATACCTGGGCGCACACCCGCGCCCTGTTCCGCGCCCTGACTACGAGGCCCTGGCGATCCGGGCTGGGGCTCGGTTGGACGATGAAACGACACCTGCCCAGGCAGCTCGGGCGGTTCTTCTGGAATTGGTCGAGGAATCGGCGGGCCTGGAGCGGCAGCGTGCCCCCATCGCGGCGCTGCTAGACGCACTGCTGGGCCACACGCACGACTTCTACCGGGCGCCCGTCACACGGTACCTGCAGCACCTTGTCATCGGGAGCGATCTCATCCCGCAGACCTATGGGGTCGCACCGGACCTTGAGAGTCCTCCCTACCTGGTCCGCTACGATCGCCCGCTGCTGACGCCTGCCTCCCGCTCTCGTCTGGGGGAGAGCGTCGCCTCGGGGCGGGTGGGGGCCACCCTCTATACTGCGCGCCCGAGTCTGCCTCCAGTTGAGGCTGGAGGCCCGGCGGTCGGCTTCTCGCCGGAGGCAGAAGCGGCCCGGTCCCTCGTGGGTCTGGAAGGCCTCCCGCTAATCGGCGAGGGCAAGATGCGCTGGTTGGCTTCAGAGGAGAACGAGGACCTCGAGCGACTGGTCAAGCCCTCTCCCGTGCAGGGCCTCGCGGCGATTGGCGCCGCGAGATCGGGACAGGAAGCAAGTGCACTGCAGGCCGCCCTTGGATTGTACCGCGACGATCGTCTGCTCCCCCCACTAGCCAGCCTAGGTGCGAGCACAGTCCACGTTTTCGAGGACACGGTCGGGGGGTTGGCAGCGGTTGAACGGGCAGTCGCCAGACTGCGGGCAGCGGGGCAGCCGGTTGCAACCTGTCCATATGGAATTGTCGTAGACGGCCCCAAGGCCGTCGCGATGGCGGAGCGCGGCGTCCCGACCTATCCGTCGATCAACGAAGCCGTGGCGACCGCACTGGATCGCGTCCGCTAGAACGGACGTGAGGTGATCGATATCGGGCCGCGAACAGCCCAAGGAGGAAGCTGATGGCTATCAGGCGTGCTCTGCTCAGTGTGTACGACAAGACGGGGCTGGAGGACATTGGGCGGGCGCTGACCAGGTTGGGCGTGGACCTCGTCGCGAGCGGCGGCACTGCCCGCGCGCTACGCTGCGCCGGGATCTCTGTCCACGCTGTGAGTGAATTGACGGGTTCCCCGGAGATACTCGGCGGGCGAGTCAAGACGTTGCATCCCGCCATCCACGGCGGAATCCTGTCTCGACGCACACCCGCCGATCGCAATCAGC
>JAUVSX010000340.1 GCA_030596915.1 Chloroflexota bacterium
AGCTCGCATTGCCCTCCCACGTTGGTGCTGGTGCGTATACGGTGGAGGTGGGCCTGTTCCCCAAGTTCGCTGACGAGGGACTCCCCGTGGATGGGCGTAGTGACCCCTGGGCACGGCTGGGGGAGGTAGCAGTGGGTGATCCGGTGCGGACCTTCCGGCTCGGGCCAGCCGCGCCCCGACTGTTCGGGCGTTCGCTCTGGCTGGCTGACCACGACATTCCTGGCGAGGCCGTCGCCGGAACGCCTGTCGACGTGGCTTTGTGGTGGCGTGGGGGCACGTCCCAGGGGTCGGCGGGAGACGCATCGCTTGTGCTGACCTGGTGGGATAAGTACGGCCGACGAGCAGGGCAACTGGCGGCGCCGCTGGTCCACGATATCGACCGAGAGGGGGTCTTTCAGACACGCCAAACATTCTCGGCGCCTGACGCAGGCGGTCGGTATGAACTGCGCGCCGGATGGGTCGATGGCTCCGGTGCAGCGATTCCCGCCACGTGCGGATGGGTTAAGCCTGCCTCCGGCACGTGCCTGCTGGGAACTGTGGAGGTGATACCGGCCCACCAAGGCCTGGCAAACTACGCAGATCTTTTGCTGCTGGTCGAGGCTGAGGCTGGCAGGCTCGAAGCCGGACCGGGTGATCTCATCCCAGTGGACCTCCGTTGGCGGGCCTTGCGTCGTATGCACGAGGACTACACGCTCTTCGTTCAGTTGGTGGGTCCCGATGGGCGCCTGTATGGTCAGGTAGATACATGGCCCGTGCAGGGCACGTATCCGACTGGCGAGTGGATTCCCGGCGAGGAGGTGCCCGACCGGCACGAAGCGAGGCTGGACAGCGATGCCCCGCGCGGCCGCTACACGATTCAGGGCGGCTGGTACCTGCTGGCGACGATGCAGAGGTTGCTCGTGGTCGACGGAGAAGGAAAGCCAATCGGTGATGCCTTCGTGGTCGGGCACCTTGACGTAGGAAGCTGATCTGTGCTTCACGAGCCCCCAAGTTTGTCATCTGGTATCTGGACGTGCTATAATGAGGTGTTACCGTGGGCCAGGGGCACAGGCAGACGACGGCGTCACCATCACCGCGCGAGCAATCCACCGGGTCTGGTGGAGACCTTCAAGGACGAGATTGAGGACGAGATTCCCCGCCCCCTGACTGTTGACGCCGGCAACGTCCGGGCAGACCTATCGGATGGGACCCGCGAGTCGCGTCAGGCTGCGGACAAACCGCTAGTATTGAGGGGAAGGTAGATCTCGGAATAACATGTCTCGGTTGCGCGTCTGGCGGAACTTCGATTATTTGCTGCTGTTGGTGGTGATATTGCTCACCGCCTACGGCGTGGTCATGATCTACAGCGCCAATCTCGGCAGCCCCGATCCCGACCTGAGGGACCTCTGGCGGCGGCAGGCGATCCTGGGGGCCGTGGGCGTTGGCCTGGTGATCATGCTGGCTGCATTCCCACGTGATTACCATTGGTTTGGCGATCTGTGGTGGTTGGCCTTGCTCGTGGCCTGTGTTCTATTAGGTCTTGTGCTCGTCTATGGCCAGAGTGAGATTGGCCAGGTATCGTCTTGGTTCGACCTGGGGTTCTTCAACCTTCAGCCCTCGTTTCTGGCAATGAACCTGCTCACGATTGCTGTCGGTTCCATCCTGACTCGCTATCGGTACAAGCGCAGTGTCTCGACACCGATCTTCGGGAAGCCGAAAACAAGCCTGACAGAATTAACCGCAGAGCGGCCCGGTGTGGTCAACTTGCTCGCCTCTGCCGCTGCCACACTCGTTCTGGCGGCTCTGGTGTTCATGCAGCCCGACATGGGGACGGCTCTCGTGTTTGTGGCGATGTGGCTTGCGATGGTGTTCGAGGCCGACATAGGGGTGCGCTACATAGTGCTTATCGCGGTGATCGGGATTGGCTCGATTCTCCCGCTCTGGGAGCTTGTGGGCTACCTAGGCTTCGAGTACATGCAGAAGCGCTTGCTCGGCTTCCTGGATCCGGGATCAAATCCCGGCGTAGTGTATCAGCTTGAGCAAGCGACCATCGCGATTGGATCGGGCGGAATGTGGGGCAAAGGACTCGCTCACGGCACCCAGAGCCAACTGCGCTACCTGCCCGTGCGCCATACGGACTTCATCTTCGCCGTTCTTGCCGAGGAGCTCGGTTTCGCCGGCGTGATGCTGCTGTTCGCCCTGTACCTTTTCCTGTTCGCCCGCCTGTTGCGAATAATCATTCTGGCGCCCGATACCTACGGCCGTCTGATAGCGACGGGCGCGCTGGCCCTGATCCTATTCCAGATCGTTATCAACGTCGGCGGCAACCTTGGTGTACTGCCTGTGGTTGGGCTGCCGCTTCCTTTCATCAGCTACGGTCCAGCCTCATTGTTGACGATAATGATTGCCATCGGTATGGCCGAGAACGTGGTGATGCGCCGTCGGAGGCTGGCGTTTTGAAGTGACTGCATCCAACCGCGCGAATGTGGCACTCGCTCGTGGGACGACGAGATTGGAGACAGTCTCTGCCGCTCTGGCTGCGATCCAGCACCAGGTCAGGCTTGATGGCGTGGGACGGGTGCTGATCAAGCCCAACTTCGTGAACACTCGTCGACAGCTCGCCACCACGCACGTGGACGCTGTGCGCGCAGTACTGGAGTTGGTGCGCTCTCGGTACGATGGGCCTGTTACGATTGCAGAGGGCCCGGCGGCCTCGTCAGCAGAGGCAGGGTTTGACACGTTTGGCTACCGGGAGACGGCATCGTACTACGGGGCCGATCTGGTAGATCTGAATACTGACGAGACTGTCCCTGTCTGTGTGTACAGCCGCCGTATGCGGCCGCTGACGCTCTACCTGGCCCGAAGCGTCGTCGAGGCCGACTACCGGATCTCCGTCGGTCCCCCGAAATCGCATGACACGGTCGTGGTTACGCTGGCGATCAAGAATATGGTGATGGGGGCACTGGTCAACCCGCGGGCAAGTGGCGCAAACGGTGGGCGACTTCGCATCACCGACGGATTCATCCGTCGGGTGCCCGGGTGGCTGCAGCACTCGAGGCTGGCTGACTGGAGCAGGCACGTCATATCACACCCGCCTCACGGGTCGAGCAAGATGGCGATGCACCAGAGCATCCCGATCATCAACCTCAACCTGGCGATGATTGCCGGCAGTGTGTGGCCACATCTGGCGGTGATTGACGGCTGGCGGGGCATGGAAGGATGTGGACCATCGCTGGGCGATCCTGTGGATTGGCGGGTAGCGCTCGCGGGCACCGATGCTCTGTCGGTCGACGTATTGACGACGCATCTTATGGGCTTCGACCCGTCCAAGGTCGGGTACCTCCAATACTGCCGCAAACTGGGACTCGGAGTGGGGGACTTGGCGCGCATCGGGGTGTTGGGTGGCATCGACCCCAACGAGGTCCGGCGTTCATTCGTGCCTCATCCGGCGATTGAACGCCAATTGGCGTGGCGCCTTGCGGGCGTGGAGAAACACTTGCGTTCGTGCAGCGTGTAGGACTACAGGGATACTGAGAAGAGAGTCATTGCTATGGCGAAGAGCGATACAGCGGAACGCTCGAACTTCATCCGGGCTTTCATCGACGAGGACATTGCGACGAACCGGTACGGGGGCCGAGTCCACACAAGGTTCCCTCCGGAGCCAAACGGATACCTGCACGTCGGGCACGCCAAGGCTATCTGCATAAACTATGGCATCGCTGAGGATTACGGGGGCTTGTACAATCTGCGCTTCGACGATACGAATCCCGTCAAGGAGGATGTCGAGTATGTGGACTCCCAGAAGGAGGACATACGCTGGTTGGGCTTTGACTGGGAGGACCGCCTGTTTTTCGCTTCTGACTACTTCTGCCGGCTGCACGACTGCGCCGTCCGACTGCTAAGGAAGGGCAAGGCGTACGTCTGCGATCTCACGGCAGACGAGATCAGATTGTATCGTGGCACTCTGACCAAGCCGGGTCAGAACAGCCCCTACCGGGAGAGGAGTGTCGGGGAAAGCCTCGATCTCTTCGCGCGCATGAGGGCCGGCGAGGTCGATGATGGAGCTCGCGTTCGGCGGGCCAAAATCGACATGGCCTCCCCGAACCTCAATATGCGCGACCCCGTGATCTACCGAATTCTAAGGGCAACCCACCACCGGACGGGTGACGAGTGGTGCATCTACCCGATGTACGACTACGCCCATCCCCTCTCCGATGCGTTTGAGCGCATCACGCATTCGCTTTGTTCGCTCGAGTTCGAGGATCATCGCCCTCTCTACGACTGGTTTCTCGAGCAGCTCGAGTTCGAGCAGCCTCCGCGTCAGATTGAGTTCGCCCGCCTCAACCTCACGCACACGATTGTGAGCAAGCGCAAGTTGCTTCCTTTGGTGGAGCAGGGCGCCGTTAGTGGTTGGGACGATCCCCGGATGCCTACGCTTGCGGGCATGCGCAGGCGCGGCTACCCTCCCGAGG
>JAUVSX010000123.1 GCA_030596915.1 Chloroflexota bacterium
CTGGCGCGATGGGCGCTGTCGAAGGGTCTTCCGCTCCTGGCCATCTGCCGCGGCATACAGGTGCTCAACGTCGCTGCGGGCGGCACGCTCATTCAGGACGTCGGCACTCAGGTCCCCGACGCCCTACCCCACGCGATCGTCGCTGGACGCCCCATGGCATCGGTCGCGCACACGGTCGATGTGGCTGAGCGCACCCGGCTGGCGGCGCTGTTTGGCGCCGGTGAGCTGGAGGTCAACAGCGCGCATCATCAGGCGGCGAAGTCGGTTGGTGAAGCACTCGTGGTGACGGCTCGCGCGCCCGATGGGGTGATTGCGGGACTGGAGAAGCCAGACCACCCCTTCTGCGTCGGGGTCCAGTGGCACCCGGAGGCGATGGTCGACAGCCGGCCCGTGATGCGCCGGCTGTTCGAGGCCTTGGCCGAAGCGGCTCGGCACACATCCGTATGAGGCGCGCCCGCGCCGTTCCCATCATCGCAGCGGCGCTGGCGCTCAGCGCGTGCAGTCTCATTGCACCCCCACCCCCTACGCCCACACCCACGTACACGCCTACGTACAAACCAACTCGGACGCCGACGCCAACCGCCACACCGACGCCCACGCCTACCCCGACCCCCAC
Source organism: Chloroflexota bacterium (assembly GCA_030596915.1). Classification (GTDB taxonomy): domain Bacteria; phylum Chloroflexota; class Anaerolineae; order B4-G1; family B4-G1; genus JAUVSX01. The sequence continues at coordinate 617 of JAUVSX010000123.1, forward strand.
GCCAACGCCCACGCCTACCTCAACCCCCACGCCAACGCCCACGCCTACCTCAACCCCCACGCCAACGCCTACCCTGACGCCCTTCCCCGAGCCGGAGGAGGATAGCCGGGGCGTGTGGGAGCACCTGTGGATCGAGCCTCCGCAAAGACCCTTTGACACCGTCGTGATCAACTCTGAACCGCCGCGCCGCGTGCCCAATGCGCTGCGCCAGTTCTGGGTCACCGACGCCCTCACGATGGAGAGACGAGAGGTCACGGCACGGCTCCGCGCGCAGACTGACCACGTCCAGATGTGGGTCGAGGAGGGCCTCTGGCACGACGTGAACCGGCTGCAGCAGGCTGCCGCGTTCTTCGAGAGCCAGATCTACCCGCGGACACGTGCTGCTCTCGGATCTGAGTGGACGCCCGGCGTGGACAACGACCCGCACGTCCTGATCCTGCACGCTACCGGCCTCGGCGATGGGGTGGCCGGCTACACCTCCGGCCTCGATGAGCTGCCGGCCGTGGTGGAGCCATTCTCGAACGAAGCTGAGATGATCCTCGTCGATGCGGCCGCCGTCGAGGTGGGCGGCGCGTCCTACTACGCGCTCCTTGCGCGGCAGCTCTCACACCTCATCCACTGGGCCAATGACCGCAACGAGGCGCACTGGCTCGAGAGTGGCCTGGCAGACCTGGCCGTTCGTCTCAATCACATCGAAGTCAATTCGGCAGCAGCGGCGTATCTGCGTGATCCCGGTACCTCCCTGACCGCGGAGCTCACAGGCGGCCCATCCTCCTCCGGACGAGGGGCGGCCTACCTCTTCGCCACGTATTTCCACGAGCGCTTCGGGGACGAGGGTACACGGGCTCTGGTCGCACACCCACAAAATGGAGTCGCCGGCGTCGAACGAACCCTATCCCTGCTAGGCGCTGGTCAGACCTTCGAGGAGTTCTTCGCCGAGTGGCTGGCGGCCAACTACCTCGACAGCGAGCCGGGGGTTGTTCCTCTCTACACGTATGAAACCCTGCAACTGGAGAGGCCAGCGCTGGCGGGGACGATCGACAGCGCCCCCATCACGGTGGAGAAGTCTCTTCAACAGTTTGGCGCGGACTACGTGGTCCTCCGTGGCGAGAGCGATCTCAGCGTTCAGTTCGCTGGGGTCACAAGGACTGTCTTGCTCAATCTGGCGCCCCACAGCGGGAGCCACTTCTGGTGGTCCAACCGGGCCGACGAATCGCGATCGACGCTCACGAAGGCCTTCGATCTATCCGCGGTGGAGCAGGCGACGCTGACCTACTGGGTCTGGTACGACACCGAACCAGGCTATGACTATGCCGTGGTCGAGGTCAGCGTCGATGACGGCAATCAATGGGACACGGTAGCCGCATCAGATAGCGCACGCGAGGATGCAACTGGGAACGATCCGGGCCGCGTCTACACAGGCCGCAGCGGCGATCCCCCGGTATGGGTCCAGGAGACCGTCGACCTTTCGGCGTATGCGGGAGGCGATATCCTGGTGCGATTCGCCTACGTCACCGACGCTGCGATCACCGGGCCCGGCTTTGCGCTTGATGACATCGCCGTGCGGGAGGTTGGCGCCTCGAGTGGCGTGGAGACGGGAGAAGATGGCTGGGAGGCGGCTGGCTTTGTGCGCAGTGACGGCTCCGTGCCTCGGCGCTACGTAGCGCTTCTGATTGGCCTGGGGGGTCGGGTTGTTGTCCGGCCTCTCGCGCTAGACGAGGCTCAGGTGGCGCGCTGGGAGGTGCCACTTGCTAGCGCTAGCTGGCGCGAAGCTATACTGGTGATATCGGCACTGGCTCCCTACACCACGGAGCCAGCATTCTATTCGCTAGTGATCGAAAGCGCAGAGGCGCACCGCTGACGTGACGACGGTCGTGACGACGGTCGCGCGTCCGCGACCCGCCCCGTCGGATGTCCCTCTCCTACGCCGGGGGCTCTTCGGGCGTCGTCTCCAGCACTATCGGGGTGCCGCGCTTGAATGCGTCAAGCTGGGCCTCCATATCCGCCCGTTGGGCAGCCGCCGCCCGCTTGCCCTCTTCGATCAAGTGCTGGATGCCTGATTGCAGCCGCTCGCGGATCTCGCTGCCTGAGTAGGGCGTGAGCAGCAGTGCTGTCACACTACCTACCAGAGCCCCCGTGATCACGCCAGCGAACAAACCGATCGTCTTACGCATGGGTTCTGCCTCCTGCGATTATCTGGCTTGGCAAAATCATTATACATCAGATTGCGCGGGTGCCCAATCAGGTTGCTGGGTTGGCGTGTTTCTCTGGTCACGACGGGCTCCCACCACCGTGGTCCCAGAACGCCTCCCCGAAAACTGGCCCAGCGCCTGTCTTGGAAAGCCCGCGCGGCTACTCGGAGGGGTTTCTAGTGATAGACACGATGACCACTTTGCCCGAAAGTCGCAAAAACCCTTGAAATCGGCGCCCATTTGTGTTATCATTTAGCCAGCTACCATCCGCATCAATTCGAACCCGAGACTAAGGAAAACGCACCACGATGTACCCTGAAAGCGAAATACTGTTTCCCCCCCGTTGCATTCTACCAATGCGCGACCTGCGCGGGCCTGCGTGGGCCAGGCTGATTGACCGTATCACTACGCTGCCGGATGGTCATGAAGATGTGTTGGCTATGTCGCTGATGGCTAGCAGAATGGCGAGCTGTCTGACTTGTGATCTCGACAGCTACCGTTCCTCGCTGGGCTGCTGTATCTGTTCCGGCCGCACCATCACGGGCTTCAAGGGCACCGACAGAGAACTCATCCGCTCGTTCGAGGAGACCCGTGAGGAGGTGCGGGCCTACTTGGCCTCGGGGCAGGTCCCTGTGGCCATAGCCGCGCTCGTCAAGCAGTCCGCCTGATTGTGGGGCCACTTTGCCGGTACCCTGCACGATGCCGCGAGCTTGATGAAGCAGCCTAGCGCATCTCGTCCTCCCCACGGAGCAACGATGGTTCCTCGCCGCGGGCTGCGGCCGTGGCTCCTGGTGATGGTTGCCTCGTCGCTGCTGTTTCTCTCGGGCTGCCAGCTCTCCGTTTCCGACTGGATGTTCGCCCGCACGGGAGAGGAGACTCTGCTGCGGCAGTTGCGAGGTATGGGGCAGTTGGCGCTGAATGTCACCCACCCTCGACCCCGTACTGCTCCCGAATCGGCTGTTGCCCAGGCCGGCGCAGTTGCCTTCGGAATCAACACGTTCCTCGAACAGGAGGTCGAACTCTGGAAGCGCGAGAGGTCCCTCCAGATGATCTCCGACGCGGGTTTCCGCTGGATCCGTCAGGAGTTCCCCTGGGAGGACATCGAGATTCACGGCAAGGATGACTTCGAAGACCGCCGGCACGAGCCACACCGGTCAGCCTGGGACAAGTACGATCACATCGTCGGGCTTGCGGACAAGTACGACGTAGGGATTATCGCGCGCCTGAGCAATCCGCCCGCGTGGACCCGCAGTGACGGGGATGCCCAGGGGACATACTCCCCGCCCGACTCGCTGGCCGACTGGGGCGACTATGTCCACGCTGTGGTCTCGCGCTACCGAGGGACGATACGATACTACCAGCTCTGGAATGAGCCGAACATCTACCCGGAATGGGGCGAACAGCCCGTCGACCCGGAAGCATACACACGCCTTCTGTGCGAGGGCTACCGCAGGGCCAAGGAGGCCGATCCCGACGCGGTGATCGTCGCCGGGGCGCTGGCTCCCACCGTCTCGCTCAGCCGCGGACCGGGGCCAGGGTTGGGACTGAACGAGTTCGTCTTTCTCCAACGCATGTATGATGCGGGCGCCGCGGCCTGCTTCGACGTCCTCGCCGTGAACGACTATATGCTTTGGTCCGGGCCGACCGACCATAGGATGCGCCCCCTGATCATCAACTATGCCCGCCCAGCCTACATTCGCGACATTATGGTCGCCAACGACGATGCGGAGAAGCCGATCTGGATCAGCGAGATGAACTCAAACGCCGTTCCGGATGATCCGAACATTCAAGGTTGGGGAGCATACGGCCAGGTGACGCCAGAACAGCAGGCACGCTACGCCGTATTGGCCTATCAGCGCGGGATGGAGGAGTGGCCGTGGGCAGGTGTAGTCAGCTTCTGGTTCTTCAAGCGCGCCTCTGACGCCGAGCAGGACCAGTCGTGGTACTACTTCCGGATGGTCGAGCCCGACTTCGCCCCTCTTCCCGTCTATGAAGCGATGCGCGACTACACGAGCGGCCTCGCGCCAACGCTGTATCCAGGCACGCACCAGGAGGATCACTGGGCGCTCGAGTACGTCCCGCCCCCCCGGGACGATGACGGCTGGGAGACGGTCGAGAGCGCGCAGCTAGCCTACGGACCGCAGTACCGGCGTGTGGCCACGCCCGGTGCTGCGTTGCGTATCGTGTACGAAGGCACGGACCTGGCGCTGCTGCCAGGCCCCGCGTCCGGCGTCGTGGAAGTGAGTGTCGACGGAGGTCCGCCGCGACAGGTTGTCCTCGATGGAGAACCCGTGTGGCTGGTGGGCGGAGGCCCGCTTGCGCCCCTGGCGGGCTGGCGGCGGCAGCGCCACGAGGTCGTGGTCAGGGCTGTCGAAGGGGAGTTTGGCGTGGATGGCATCCGAGTGCACCGTCCATCCAACCTCTGGGTGTGGCTTATCCTGTTGGCGCTGGCTCTGGGCCTGGTTGCGGCCTGGGCACTCGTCCGTGGCCGCCGCCGGCAAGGACCCGCGTCGCCGAAACGCAACTGATGAAACGCCAGGCGCCTCGCCTAGCGCTTCTTTCCATCCTCCTCCTTGCTGCTTTACTGCGCTTCTACCGCCTCGATGCGCAATCCTTCTGGAACGACGAGGGCAACTCGGCGCGCATCGCCGAACGATCGCTCGACCTGATCCTCGAGGGGGCCGAGGGGGATATCCACCCGCCCGGCTACTACCTCCTACTCCACACCTGGCGGGCTCTGTTCGGCCACAGCGAGTTCGCCCTGCGCTCGCTCTCTGTCGTGGCAGGGCTCTGCCTCGTCGTCTTCACCTACCTACTGGGTCGGCAGGTTTTCGGACTCGCCACGGGCCTGGGGGCGGCCTTTCTGGCCGCCATCGCGCCCTTCGCAATCTACTACTCCCAAGAGGCCCGTATGTACGCGCTGTTGGGGGCCCTCTCTGTGGGGTCAACCTATCTGCTGCTGCGGATGCTGACAGGCAGCGGGAAGGAGGCCGCCGGGCCACGCTCACCACCATCACCCCGGCAGCGGATTGGCACGGCTATCGCCTACGTGCTCACGTGCGGCGCTGGTCTCTACGTCCAGTATGCGTTCCCGTTGGTCTTGATTGCGCACAACATCATCTTCTGCCTCTGGTGGCTAGCTGTCGCGCGGCGCTCTCCCCATCGCTGGCGCTGGCTCGCGGCGTGGATCGTCGCGCAGGCAGGAATTGCGCTGCTCTACGTTCCTTGGCTGCCCACCGCCCTGGCGAGCGTAGGCGGATGGGCGGGAGCCGGGCGAGCCTACGCGCTCGGTCCGGCGCTGCTCGATACGCTGCGCGTGCTGGGCGTCGGCCTGACGCTTCCGATCGCGGAGGCCACCGTTGCCCTCACCATCCTGGGAGCATTGTCGCTCGTGGGCCTCTGGCCAAGCCGAGAGGACCGCATCGGGTGGATAGGCGTGGCGACGGTGGCACTGTATCTGCTGGTGCCCATCACGCTCATCTTTGCGTTCGATCTCTACAAGCCCGCCTGGCTCAAGTTCCTGATCGTCGTGCTCCCGCCCTTCTGCCTTCTCGTCGCGCACGGCATAACCAACAGTGCTCGGTGGGTGGCGCGCGCCCTGCCGACCGGTGACCGCTGGGCGCGCACCGCGGTCTACATCGTCAGCTACGCTGGTGTCGTCGCCGCCCTCCTACCATCCACTCGCAACCTGTATTTCGATCCCACATACGCGCGGGACAACTACCGCCAAATCGCCGCGGACGTCGCCGCCGTCATTCGCCACGGGGACGGCATCATCCTCAGCGCCCCCAACCAGTGGGAGGTCTTCCCCTACTACTATCCCGACGATGACGTCCATCCCGCCCCGTACCGGCCAGCTGAGGACGAGGCAACGGGCTTCCTCAACCCGTTGCTCGATGGCACCCACCGGCTCTTCGTACTCTACTGGGGAGATGACGAGTCCGACCCGCAGCGGCTGATCGCGGCGGGCCTGGCGGCGCAGGCCTACAAGGCCACCGATCGTTGGTACGGCCGCGTGCGGTTGGCGACCTATGGCGTCGCGCCATCGCCCGACGAGCCCACTCAAGAGCTGGACGCTGACTTCGCCGGCATCATCCGTCTCCTCGGCTCCGCTGTTGAGGAGGGCCCCTACGCGGGCGATCAGATTGTGCTGGTGACGCTGTTCTGGCAGGCGCTGACGCCCATATCTGAACGATACAAGGTCACGCTTCAGTTGCTCGATGACGCGGGCCACCTCGTCGCTCAACACGATTCGGAGCCTGGCGATGGGCTCCGGCCGACGACGGCCTGGGAGCCAGGACACGCCTTCGCGGACCACTACGGCATCCCGATTCCGTCTTCGCTTCCGCCCGGGCAGTACACCCTCATCGTCGGCATCTATGATCCCTCCACCGGCAACCGGCTGCCGGTCGAGCAGAGGGGTATCGATCCCGGCGACCACCTACGCCTTGGGATCGTGAATATCTCCTCCTAGCGGAGCCGAGGGAACCAGACCCAGCGGAAGACCAGGTTGGTGCAGGGCCGTGCCCCCATGCCACTTCAGCACGCCCACGCGTAGAGCGGTGGACGACCTCCCCAGAAACCTGAACACCGCACCCCATTGACAGAACATCTGTTCTATGTTATACTACCCCCATAGCCATGCCCAACCACGACCGCTCACCCTCGCGACGGGCCGCCTCCTTCCCGGAAGCTCCGCTGCACCACGGCCTGGTCCAAGCTGTCGATCGCGAGCGCCTTCGTGCGCCGAGCCGCCGCTGGCAGCTTCCGGGAAGGTCTGCACACAAGTGCAACGCTACGGGATCGCAGATCCCGCGAACGTCTGCAGCGCACACCAAGACCGAGACCAAGACGCTGTCTGCTGCTACATCAAGACAGAGAATAGCAGTGGTAGAGTCTTGATGTACGGAGAGCGCACACCTGGAGTCGGAGAATCTCCGACTCCAGCCCTGGTTTTGGTATAGGTGACCTATCCGCAGGTTTCGCAGATGACACAGATTACTCGACGCCCCCTCTCCCCTTGTGGGAGAGGGGGTCGGGGGGTGAGGGGTTCACGGCGATGCTGACGTGCGACGCTGGCTTCGAGCAACCGGCTGCTCCCCTTCGGCAGAACGGCAACGCACTCACGCCAGCCTGGGGAATCGGTCAGGTGACACGCTGCTTGCTCAGGCACTGGGGCCGTGGTACACTCGCATGGCTGGTCCCTTCCTCGCAATAGACAACCCTTGGACGGAGGCGCGCAATGGCGGAACAGACTTTCGACGTAACGATCATCGGTGCAGGGCC
>JAUVSX010000142.1 GCA_030596915.1 Chloroflexota bacterium
ACATCCTGGCCTGCGAACCAATGCCTGACGTGGCGGTGCCTCACCCACGCGGGCCGTGCGCAGAACGCGTACCCGATCAGATAGGGATCATCGGCCAGGGGGGCACACCAGTAGCGTGCCTGGTAATCGCACCACTCCTCGAAGGCCGAACTGAAGACGTCGACGTACTCCGCCTGGCGGTTCCATGCCTCAATGTTGAGCATGTCCAGGTGTGGGATGTAGGGCATCTGGGCCAGCCGGAACTCATCGGGAGTCCACTCGAGGGAGTGCCGGAGCCCGGGCGTCACCCACTCTTTGGTCCAGCTTATGGTGTTGAAGCCCCATTCCCGCAGGGACCTGACGACGCCGTCGCGGATCCAGCTCTGCTTGCTGCCGTACCGCTCCTGCCAGATGGCGATGTTGTGGTCGTACTTGAGAGACGCGTCGTCAATGTGGTTGATGCCTACGATGAAACAGGGATGGCCATCGGGGTCGATCAGTCGCGACCTGTCGCCGTCTTGCTCAAGCCGGAAGAACCCGGTAGACAACAGGTTCTCGGCGGCGTGCCCGCCAAAGTGATCCTTCTCCTCGCCCACAGGCGCCTCCCAGACAAGATCAAGAAGGGGGTGCGCCCCTCTCTTGGCAGATCGGTTTCACGTGCCGCGCCTAAGCGAACCGTCTCCGATGCTCCGTTCCATAGCACACAGCCTCGTCCAAGAATGCGTCAATGTTCTCGAGGGGTGTTCCCGGCACGATGCCGTTGCCCGCGGCAATGCACATCCCCCCTTCGGGGCGGTCGAACGTGTCGATGAGGCAGCGCACCTCCTCTCGAACGCCCTCGGGTCCCTTCTCCTGGAGCGTGTGTTGGACATCGATGCCGACGAGGAAGTTTAGCCGGTCGCCGTAGTCCCGCGCGATGGCCACCTCGTCCATCGTCCCCTTCTGGACGGGATGGAAGACATCCACGCCGGTCTCGATCAGGTCCTCCATGATCGCCGTGTTGTTTCCACAACTGTGCAGCCACCAGTCGATGCCGTGCTCCTCCAGTACGGCGCCCACCCGCGCGTAGTAGGGCTTGATCAGCTCGCGGAAGGTCCTGGGGTTCATGAAGAGCTGTTCCTGGTGGCCCAGGTCATCGCTCGTCCAGAAGCCGTCGGGCTGAAGCTCCCGAGCCGCCCGCTCGATGTAGCCGCAGTACATGGTACAGAGTGCATCGTGCAGCCGGTGGACGCTATCTGGCTCCAGGTGGTAGTCCATCAGCAGATTGGTCATACTGCGGATGAACCAAGGCCTCTCGAAGAAGAGGTGCCACCACCCAAACAGGGTGTAGCGGTCCTGACTCCGCAACGCCTCGGCCTGCGCCGCGAGCGCCTCGAAGTCGGGGTCCACCTCCGGGTCAGGCAGCTTTTCGACGAACTCGTCCAGCTTGCCCCAGTCGTCGATGAGGCAACTGGCATCGTGTGCGCCGCCCAACGAGACGTCCCAGGACAGGTCCATGCGCTCGACCATCAGGGCAACGCCGGTCAGTACGGGCACCCAGATGATGACAGCATCATCGGGATAGCGATCGAACTGCCGAAGCTGGTCGCCGTGCGCCTCGACCAGGCCCTCGCCCCACCACTTGGCCATCATGATCGGGATGCGCGAGGGCCGTTCGCGCTCCAGAGCCTTGATCACCTCCGTCCGTGGGAGGGGACCCCAGTGGTTGCCACCGCGACCTGCTGAACGCACCATTTGTCTCTACCCCTTGACTGCACCTGCGGTCAGCCCGGCCACGAACTGTTTGCGCCCGACAACAAAGATCACGAGGATGGGTAAGGTCGCCAGGAAAGCACCCGCCAATATCATGCCGTACTCGATCTTGTATAGCCCGAAGAGAGTCGCCAGCCCCACAGGGAAGGTGAACTTCTCGTCGCTTCGCAGAGCGATCAGTGGCCACAGGTAGTTGTTCCACGAGCCCAGGAAGGTCAGCACTGCCAGGATCGACAACCCTGGACCGGCAAGGGGCAACCCGACGCGCCAATAGATGCCGAACTCGGAAGAGCCGTCGATACGCGCCGCATCTAGCAGATCATCTGGTATCGCGAGCATCGTCTGCCGCATGAGGAAGACGCCGAACGCGCTCAGTGCCCCAGGAAGGATGATCGACCAGTACGTGTCCAGCAGCGTGAGACGCACCATCAATAGGAAGAGTGGCACAAGCGTCACCTGCATCGGGAACATCAGCGTCGCCAAGAGGAAGGTGAACAGGGCGTTCTTCCCCCGGAACTCGTATTTGGCAAACCCCCAGCCCACCAGACTGGAGATGAACAGCGACAACAGCGTCTGGTTGATCGAGATCACAGCGCTATTGAACACCTGACGCAGGAAGGGGATCTCCTCGCCGCTCAGAAGCCGTTGGTAGTTTTCGAGCGTCGGGTTCGTGGGGATGAAGCGGAGGGGATACGCGAAGATCTCCGCGTTGAACTTGAACGATCCCGTCACCATGTAGACAAATGGCGCTCCGACGAGGACGCCCAGCACCAGGAGAACCAGGAAAAGCACGACCATACTGGCATTGCGTCGAAGGCCTGCGGACGCGCGACGAGCGAGGGAAGGGGATGTGACAGCCATACTAATCCTCCCGGAACGCCCCAAGGAGCCTGAGCTGGATCACGGAGAGCACCAGGATGATGACGGTCAGAGCGTACCCAATGGCAGCCGCATAGCCGAACTTCATGAACCGGAAGCCGTTGAGGTACAGGTACATCGTCATGAAGAGCCCGGCGTTCCTGGTACCCCCTTCGGGGCCAACCAGCAAATACGGTTCGCCAAAGAAATTGTACGAGCCGATGATCGCAATGATGATGACGAACAGCAAGGTCGGTCGCAGCAATGGGAGCGTGATGTGACGAAAGACCTGCCAGCGATTGGCTCCGTCGATCGATGCGGCCTCCCAGATCTCGGGGGATATGGACTGCAAGCCGGCCAGGAAATAGATAGCGTTCACGCCGGTGTAGCGCCACAATCCAAGTATGATGATCGAGGGCATAATGAGCGCTGGCTGTATCAGCCACGCCGGGTAGCCATCAAACCCCAGAGGCGCCAGGATGAAGTTGTTGATCAGCCCGTAGCGCTCATCGAAGACCAGCCTAAAGATGATGGCGACGACCACCCCGGAGGTGATCAGTGGGGAGAAGAAGAACAGACGGAAGAACTCGCGCACCGGCAGGCGGCGGATGTTCAGTGCCAGCCCTAACCCAAGCGCGACGGGGACGATCAAGAAGACGCTCCCCGCAGCGTAGTAGGAGGTATTGAACACCGACCTGAGGAACGTCTCGTCACTGAAGAGCTTGAGGTAGTTGCCCAGGCCGACGAACACGGGCTCGCTGCCGATGCCCGTCTGCTTGAAGAAACTCATGTAGAAACCATGCACTACCGGATATGCGAAAAAGACCGCGTAGCCGATGAAAAACGGGCTGACGAATACATAGGGGGCCACACGGCGCTGCCACTGCTTCATAGTACACACCTCTTGAGAGAAGCGGGCGACGGAAGGAGCTCCGCCGCCCGCTTGGTTGCCGAAAGGTGGCTAGATGCCCTCCTCAGCCATCACATTGCGGATGCGTTTGGATGCCCGGTGAGGGCCTCCGCCGCCCGGCTCAATGCCGGGAGGTGGCTACGCGCTCTCCTCAGCCATCACATCGCGGATGGTCTCGGAGACCTGAGTGAAGACCTCCTCCGGCGTCACATTGCCCTCGTACATGTCCGTGAACTGAGGGCTGAGGTTGCTGTTCAGCTCGGCCCGGTAGGGGCTCTGGTACTGGGCGGGCACCGAGGGACCGAGTTCGGCGAACAGCCCGCCCAGATCCTGCCCGTCGAAGTACTCCTCCTCCTTGTGCAGCCGCGGGTCGTCCATCGCCGGGATGAAGGGCGGGAAGAGGTTGGTCATCTCGTATCGACGCACGTTGCCCTCGATGGAGAGCATCGAGTACTGCATGAAGTCCCAGGCCTCGTCGATGTAGTCAGAGTACTTCACGATGCAGCTTCCCGTGCCGCCGTGGCAGCTCGTGCGGACTCCTCCGGCCTCAAACGCGGGCAGAGCGATCGCCCGCCACTTGCCCGAGAGCTCTGGCACGTTGTCCTTGAAGAAGCCAGCGTACCAGTCTGCCCCCTCCTTGGAGAGATACGTGCCATCTCTGATCGCTGCCCACCAGGCATCGTCCGCGGGCGGCCGCTCGGACACCCCGTGCTCGTCCCGCAGCGCCAGGATCCAGTCCATCGTGTCGATGGACAAGTCGGAATCGAGCGTGACGTTGCCGTCGGCGTCGAAGTAGTCAGCTCCCCGGCTCCGCAGCAACAGCTCGTGGTTGGGGAAGGCCAACAACTTGACCGTATCGCTCACGAGCCCCTTGCCTTCATCAATGAAGTCATCCCACGTCTCGATCGCCTCCATGTCGATGCCGGCTTCCTCGAACACATCGGTGCGATAGAAGAACACGACCGGGGTAAGCGCGTGCTCGACGCCATAGACCTTGCCCTTGTACGTGTACAGTGCCTGGCGAGAGGCAACCAGCTTGTCCATGTAGCCGCCCTCTTTGAGCAAGTCCGCCAGGTCGACCAGGCCGGGGTCGCCGCCGCGCAGGAACCCGCCGAAGCGCCCCTGCTCCAGGTCCAGGAAATCGGGAGCACCGACGCCGCCGGCCTGGAGGGCGATCTGGGCCTTGTCGTGCAAGTCGGTGTAGGCAATCTCGCTGACATCGAGGTTGAAGTAGGGCTTCTCAGCCTTGTAGTCCTCGGCCATCGACTCAAACCAGCGGGCGTGGGTGTTCACGAAGGCCCACAATTCCAGCGTGATCTCCTCGGGCTCCGCAGGTGCCTCGGTCGGTTCCTCCTTCTCAGGCTCCTCGGGAGCAGGCTCCGCGGGGGCCGGGGTGGCCGCCGGTGCGCACGCTGCGAGCGCTGCGCCTGCGGCGGTCAGGGCACTCAAGCGTAGGAAGTCGCGACGACTGAGCTTCTTCGTATCCATTCCTTATGTCCTCCTCGTGTCTCTTGACTCCGTACATACACTCCGTTACACTGTGCCCCGTGTGGGTTCGGATTCACACGACGGGGCGTAGAGATCATCCTCCGCTGGCAGCGGCGATGGTCTCCACTCTCTGCTTACCATTTGGGTTGATCTGGGCGATTGTACAGGCGCAGCCTCACCTCCTATTCGGTGCAGCGTGAGGGTGGCGGTGGTGACCCTGTCCCTTTGCCCCCAGCGTCTGACTTCTGGTGGTACCAAGGTCAGCCACATTTCCACCGGGTCCAGTCCGAGAGCGCCGAATACTCGATGATGGGTGCCATGCGCGGGCACGCGGCGCTTCTGGCACCATGGTATGTCCGCAGCTCAGGCAGCCGTCGGTGACCCCCTTCGCGGCGCCGCTGGCTGCTTGTGCATGCCATTATACCCAATCAGGTTATGTGGGCAACTGCCGGCCGAGTTGTGGGCGCAACGTGGTCATGGAGCGGCACCCTGACGCTGGAGCAGGTAGCCGTTTCTGCGCGCGCCCCGCGTCGCGTGCACCGGCAGACTGTGGAGCCCCCGGGTCCAATCTGAAGTGTCTCGTTCCCCAACTGCCAGATCAGTTTGTCGCCGCCCCCGCGGAGGCCACTCACCAGCAACTCCTTTGGGGCAATGGGCAGCTCAGTACATCATGTGCTCGCGGTAGACCTGCACGGCGTAGAGGTAGCTGTCGTAGTGCGTGTTGGTTGAGATCGAGTGATCAGACGCAAACACCAATCGCGCGCCGCGCTCCTTCATTCCGTCGATGTAGTGGGCGACCTCGCGCCGGATGATGTCGTTGTCGTTGGTCTCGAAGACCCGCGCGTCCAGCCCGCCGATGAAGGCAATCTGGTCCCCGTACTCCTCGGCGAAGACAAAGGGATCGTTGTCCTTGGCCTTGCGCTCCATCGGGTTCACTGCGTCGAAGCCCACATCGATGATCAACGGCATGGCTTGAGCAGTGCTGCCGCACGTGTGCAAGACAACTGGCAGGTCGTAGCCGTGGAAGAAGTCGATCATCTCCCGGTAGTAGGGGAAGATGACCTCGGCGAGCACCTTGGGCGAGGCAAACAGCCCGTTCTTGTAGCCCAGGTCCTCGTACAACCAGACGCCATCGGGGATGCCAATCTTCTCGAACATGAAGGTGAAGTGTGTCTTGTAGAAGTCCGTGTACACGCGGTTGTAGTCGTGGATCCAGGCCGGGTCCAGGATCAAGCTCTCGTACATCGTCACGTCGCCCATGCTCTGGCGCATCAGCTCCCATATGAACATGTGGCCCATATGGCTCCACACCTGCGCGGCAGTCACCTCGGCGAGGTTCTCGCGCGCCTCATCGACCTTCACCCGCTGTGGGTCCAGCTCGAGCAGATGAGGACGGTAGTCGCGCTCCCACACCTCGCGCGTGACCATCCGGAAATCGATGTGCTCTGGCGTCCCTGACTTATGCTTCCAGTATTTGAGCGCGGCGCCGGCTCCGTTGCGCCGCACGTCCCACTCGTCCGTCTCCTCGATGAGCTCCTCGTGCTCGCGCCAGGGCATTATGTCGAACCAGGGGCCAACGCCCGCCAGATCATAGCCGAAATGCTGCCAGGGCGGGACGGGCTCCTCATACTCGCCGGCTACCTCCACGTCGACCGTGCGGCCGTCCTCTCGGCGCCAGCGCTGCTCCCCCATCTCCTTGTACACCATCCGCGTGGGGTAGCCCTGCACCACCCAGGCCGCGATCGTGTCCGACCAGGGGCCGTCCACCAAGCCCACACGCTCGGCCGGCTTGCCCCTCAACAGGTTGTCCACCACTTCCTGTGAAGTCATCATGGGTCTGATCCTCCTTGAAATTCGGTCCGGGACGCGGCCCTCGATGCCCGAAGAGAACTCTCCCGCGGCTGTGATGCCCGGCGGGGCAGAGAGCCATCTCTCCCGTCAGCATATTACCCCCCGGTGGTCAGGCTGTCAACGGCGCCCTCGCGCAGCGCCGGCCGTACTGAGTCCTTGACACACCTCTCCTGTTCCGTACAATGGCGGCCTGCATTTGCGCCAGGAAGGGAGAGGGACCCATTGTGCCACACGAATTCGACTGCCTGATCGACCGCTGCAACAGCGATAGCGCCAAGTGGCGCCACTATGAGGACGACGTGCTGCCCTTGTGGGTGGCAGACATGGACTTCGCCGCGCCAGAGCCCGTCATCCGCGCCCTCGAGGAGCGGGTCGCCCACGGCGTGTTCGGCTACTGCACGCCTCCGGGTGAGCTGCGCGAGGTCGTCCAGGAAAGGCTGGCTCGGCTATATGGCTGGCACATCGAGACAGACGACATCTTCCTCCTCTCCGGCGTCGTAAGCGGCTTCAATCTGGCCTGCCACGCGGTCGGCAGCCCGGCCGATGAGACTATTGTCGCGCCCCCCGTCTACCCGCC
>JAUVSX010000436.1 GCA_030596915.1 Chloroflexota bacterium
ACTGGGAAGCGCCGGCGGCGGAGACGACGGCGATCAACGGCCGCTGGTTGTACGGCCCGGGCGCGAACTTCTTTCGGGCCATCACTGCCGCGCTGGGCCGAGTGGCGAGTATCGCCGAGGACCTGGGCGAATTCGACGCCGAGGCGCGAACCGCGATAGCTGGATTGCAGCAGGAGTTTGGCTACCCCGGCATGAAGGTCTTGCAGTTCGCCTTCGGCAGCAGCCCGCATGACCCCTACCTGCCCCACAATTACGTCAGCGACTGCATCGTGTACACGGGCACCCACGACAATGACACCATCGCGGGCTGGTTCCAGACCAGCTCGGCTGAGCACGAACGTGACCGCGCCCGCCGCTACTTGGGCAGCGATGGCGCTGACATCGCCTGGGACCTCATCCGACTGGCCTGGGGGTCAGTCGCCCATACCGCGATCACGACCGCTCAGGACCTCCTCGGACTGGGGCACAGTCAGCGCATGGATACGCCCGGCACCGTCGGCGAGCCCAACTGGGGCTGGCGCCTCCCGCCCGGTGCGCTCGCTGACGGCGTGGCGGGACGCCTCCGCGATCTAACCGAGCTCTACGGGCGAGCGCCCGAGTAGCCGGGCCCGCCCATCCTCTTACTTCCGACGCCGGGCGCTTGGCCCGACAAGTACAGCCGTACGGGGGCACAGAGCCTGTTCCCTCCCCAACCTGGGACGAGGGCGCGCGCCGCTCGCGGCCCGTCGGAGGGGTGTCATTCCTGTGGTGAATCGCAGACGGGGCCTTGCAGACGAGGACTTCTCGCACACGTGCCGAACGTACAAGCGGCGCCCGAACTTGTCACCCTCTCCCAACGCAGCTATACTGTGCCGTCGAATCGGGGCACAAGCCCACCCACCGGACGTTAGGAGGAAGCCTGCCAGTGCGACCCCGTCTCCAGTTCCTTTCCCGTGAAACCATAGACCGCGTCATCTCCGAGGCCTACGATCTGCTCGACGACCCCGGGGTGCGCGTTCACTCCGAACGTGCATTGGGCCTCTTGGCCGACCACGGCGCCGCAGTAGACGTCAAGGCCAGGGTGGCCCGCATCCCGGCCGATCTGGCCCGTGAGGCGGTCGATACGGCGCCACCATCGTTCTACCTCTATAGCTCCGGCGGCCAGCCCGTCGTGCACTACGGCGACGACGACGTGCAGTTCGATCCGGGATCGGCCGCGATCGAGTTTCTTGACTACGGCGCCAAGCGCTCACGAGCGCCGGTCACGGCCGATTTCGTGCGCTTCATCAAGCTAGCGGACGGGCTTGATGCCATCGACGCTGTGGCAACGTCGCTCGTCTGCGCGGATGTGCCCCAACAGATCAGCGACCTCTACCGACTGTATCTCGTCCTGCTCCATACCGGCAAGCCGGCGGTCACGGGCGCCTTCGCCGTCGAGACCTGGCACACGATGAAGGACCTTCTCGTGGCGGTCGCCGGCAGCGAGGAGCTGCTCGCCGAGCGCCCGCTGGCCGTCTTCGACGTCTGCCCTTCGCCGCCGCTCTTGTGGTCCGAGATCACCTGCGAGAATCTAATGGACTGCGCGCAGTACGGCGTGCCAGCCGAGCTGGTGAGCATGCCGCTGGCCGGCGCAACCGGGCCCGCGACCTTGCTCGGGTCGGTTGTCCAGCACACAGCCGAGAACCTGAGCGGGGTCACGATTCACCAGCTCACGAACCCAGGCGCACCGATTGTCTGGGGCGGTTCCCCAGCGGCCTTCGCTATGCGCGCCGGCACCACGCCCATGGGCGCCATCGAGACGATGATGATCGACTGCTCCTACGCGGAGGTGGGGAAATCGCTGGGATTGCCCACCCACGCCTACCTGGGTATGTCCGACGCGAAAATCGTCGACGCGCAGTGCGGCTTTGAATCCGGCATCGGGGCCACGTTGGGCGCGCTGACCGGCATCAACATGATCTCGGGCCCGGGCATGCTCGATTTCGAGAGCTGCTTCAGCCTCGAGAAGCTCGTCATCGACGCGGACATCGTCGGTATGGCCAAGCGGTTGGTGGCCGGGATGGTGGAGCGGGAGACGCCGCTGGCGCTGGAGGTTATGCGCCAGGTGGGGCACGCGGGCAACTTCCTGGCCACACGCCACACCCGGCGCTGGTTCCGCGAGGAGCAGTTCATTCCCAGCCCAGCCGTCGACCGCGACTTCCGCCGTGATTGGGAGGCCAAGGGCAGCCTCGATGCCACGGACCGCGCCCACAGGCGCGCCGAGGAGATCATCGCGGCCTATGAACCTCTGTCATTAGCCGAGGATGTGGCGCGGGAACTGGATGCTATCACGCTGCGGGCCGCGCAGGCCGCTGGAATGGACCAGTTGCCAGCCCGCTGAGCCCGTCGACGGGGCTGACACACGGCCGGGGCTACCGGCGCTTCGAAACTCAAGCCACTAGCAGACAACAAGGAGCAGCAATGAGCGACATTCTGGACCAACTTCAGGAGGCCGTCATCATCGGGGAGCCGGACCAGGCACGTGAGCTGGCAGCTCAGACCCTTCAGAGCGGCATCGAGCCGTTGCGCACGATCGAGGAAGCGCTGCACCCCGGCATGCAGATTGTCGGCGACCGGTACGAGTGTGGCGACTACTTCATTCCGGACCTGGTGATGGCCGCCGAGGCGATGAAGGCCGCGATGGGGGTGCTTGAGCCGGAGTTGTCCGCGCGCCACGAGAAGCGCCAGGTGCTAGGCACGGTCGTCATCGGCACCGTCGAGGGCGACATCCACGAGATTGGCAAGAGCCTGGTCGCGACGATGCTCGGCGCGGCGGGCTTCGACGTGCACGACCTTGGGGTAGATGTCACCGCGGCTGACTTCGTCAGAGAGGTGCAGCAGGCAAACGCGAATGTGGTCGGGCTATCGGCGCTGCTGACGACAACGATGCTCAACCAGGAGGCCGTCATCGAGGCCCTCAAGGAGGCCGGCATCCGCGACCGGGTCAAGGTTGTCATTGGCGGCGCCCCCGCCAGCCCCGACTGGGCCCAGACGATTGGCGCCGACGCATACGCCGAGAACGCCAACGAAGCGGTGGCGGTGGTGAAGCAACTGCTGGGGGTATGAGGGGGACGGCGTGTGCCCTGCGTCGTGTCCGCCTGCACTGAGACCGGTCAAGACAGGCATGCCGATGGTCGTGGGTGAGACCGTGACTGGAGTGCGACAATGAAGGTGCAGAAGCTCTGCCTGAGCAACTTCAAGCGCTTCGACAGTAGGGACTTCGACTTCCGGGACCCTGAAACTGGGCTGGCTGAGGACCTGATCGTCCTGGTCGGCCAGAACGGTTCCGGAAAGTCGACGGTGCTGCAGGCAATTGCAGCCGTCCTGGGCACTGCCACTAGCCGGCTCACAGCCCCAAGCGAGCTGGAGTGGCCAGGTTTCGACCTCAGCCTGGCGAACGCGGCCTGGGGGATACCTACCCAGAGCGAGCTGCAGGTTGAGTTCACCCGAGTGGAGATCGAGGCTACGCGCGAGTATTTCGAACGCACGTCTATGGCGGAGGACGTGACCAAGACGCTGCCAGG
>JAUVSX010000185.1 GCA_030596915.1 Chloroflexota bacterium
CCGAGGTGGGCATCCACTACTAGGTGGGCATCCACTACTAGGTGGGCATCCACTACTAGTGGGCATCCACTACTAGGTGGGCCTCCACTACCAGGTGGGCATCCACTACTAGACAGGCGCGAGGCAGCTTCGGCAGGCCGAAGATCGGTGAGGTTTCATCAGGGAGGCACCCGCTTGGGTGCCTCCCTCTGTTTGCGGCGGACTGGCCGGCAGGCACCACGTAGGCGCGGCGCGCCCACATCGCCGTATGGGTGATGCCGTACTGCTCCGTGTCGGATGCACACGGCGCGGGGCGGGCACTCGGTTCCGCCCCTACAGCGCGCGGCGGGCGATGCGGATGATTTCTGCCTTGATATCCTTGACGGACGGAAGCACAGCCTCCTCGAGCTTCCGAGACACGGGTGGCGGGACGTCGAGGGCCGACACCGCGCCAATTGGGCCATCCAGGAAGTCGAAGTAGCGTGCCTGAATCTCGTAGCTGATCCGGCCCGCGAGCGTCATACTGCGCGGCGCCTGCTCGACGATCAGCAGGTTGCCCGTCCGCTGCACGCTCTCGCCGATCGCTGCATAGTCCATCCCGGTATAGTCGAGGGTTCGCAGGTCGATCACCTCGGCGTCGACGCCCTCTTCGTCCGCCAGCTCCTCCGCTGCCTGCAAGCACTTCCCTACGCTTGTCAGGTAAGTGACAACCGTCACGTCCGTGCCAGTCCGGACCACCCGCGCCTTGCCGTACGCAACGTAGTAGTCCATTATACCCGCCGGGACCTCGCCTGCCTCCGCATACAGCCTCCCGTGCTCGATGATCAACACTGGGTCCTGGAAGCGCATCGCCGTGTTGAAGAGCCCGATGTAGTCGAACGCATTCGACGGTGCCAGGACCCGCCACCCGGAGAAGAGGGCAAAGAGCGCGCTGGGGTCCATAGAGTGCTGCCCGCCATAGCCATAGCCGAGCCCTGCCCGCGTACGCAGGATTATCGGGAACTGCACCTGACCGCCGTACATGTGGCGCAGCTTGCCTATCTGGTTGAACAGTTGGTCCGAGGCCATCAGTGCGAAATCGGGGTACATCACCTCGACGACAGGCCGCAGTCCGGCCGCTGCCAGGCCGCCTCCCATGCCCACGAATCCTGTCTCCGAGATGGGCGTGTTCACGAGTCGCTCGGGGAAGACCTCGTCAATCCCCTTGGTCGCGCCAAACACGCCGCCCCGGAGGTTGGCGACCTCCTCTCCGAGAATGATGAGCCGTTCGTCACGCCGCATCGTGTGTAGCATCACGCCCGCGACAGCCTGGACATAGGTCATCGTCTCGAACTCGGAGAAGTCCTCGGGCTCGCTGAACGTCACGCCGTCGAAGACGTCACCCTCGTACCTCACGTCGCGCGAGGCCGAATCGGGCGGCGGCCACTTGTCCGCCGGAATGGTGCGTCGTCCATCCCTCTCGCCGGTGCAGAAGCGCGTCGCCTGATCGACTGACGTCCGGGCCATTGCGCGCAGTCGTTCGTTCTCCTCCTCACGGATCGCTCCGGCCGCGATAAGTCGCTGCGGGAACACGACAGCCGGGTCCCTACCCAGCCAGTCGGCCTCCTCGTCCTTCGTGCGATACCCGAAGGCGTGCCCCGGCAGCCCGCCGCCGTGGTGCATATAGCGGTATGTCTTGGCCTCGATCAGGCACGGCGACGGCTCGCTACGCATACGATTCACCTGCTCGCGCACGGCAATGAATACGCTCACCGGGTCCATGCCATCGACGATCAGGCTGTCGAACCCGTAGCCGACGGTGCGGCAGGCCAGGTCCACGGCACACGAGGACTCCCGCGTGCACGTCCCTACCGCGTATAGGTTATTCTCCACCAGGTAGAGGATGGGCACGTCCCACAGGGACGCCATATTAGCCACCTCGTGGAAACAGCCCTGGTTGAAGGCGCCGTCGCCGAAGAACGAGACGACGACCGTGTCCTTCTGCTGCAGCTTCTTCGCCCACGCGATGCCCGTGGCTATCGGGATGCCACCACCAACGATCGCGTTCGAGCCAATGTTGCCCGACTCGGCATCGTAGAGGTGCATCGAACCGCCACGCCCGCCGCACCATCCTTCACGCAGCCCCATGATCTCGGCGAGCGTGCGATCGACCGCCGTCTGCATAGCCGGCAGCAGACCGTCACGCAGTGGGTCATATCCATCGGGGGCGTAGTAGGCCAGCGCCTTGGACAGGAAATGCCCGTGCGCCCGATGTGTTGAGGCGACCAGGTCCGCCTTGTCCAGTGCGACAGCCACCCCAGCCGCCACCGCCTCTTGCCCGATGCTGACGTGGACGGGCCCGTGGACCAAATCCTCGTCCTTGAGCTCGATCAGCCGGGTCTCAAACTCACGAACCAGGTAGATCAGCGTCAACATACGGATAAGGTCCAGGCGCCCGACTGACGCGCGATCCTCCTCGGTTGGGTCCAGCCTGTAGCACGCGGCAGGCAGCTCCTGCCTGGTGAGTTCGCTCAAAGCACTCCTCCTGATGATGCGCCATTGAAGGGCGTGTGGCGCCGCGCCTCCGGTGAGGGCGGACGCTGCAGAACCTTGCCTATGGAGCTTGTCGTATCAAGCCTGCGGTGGGGGGACGATCTCGCGGATCTCGCAGACCTCGTACTCGGCCCCGTGGAAGTACGCCACATGCACCCCCGGCCGTACCTCGACCGGGTCGGCGAGAAACGTGACTCCGTGATCAACCAGGTGCTGGTAGGTCGCCCAGAAATCCTCCACGATGAAGCCAATGTGTGTCAACCCGAAGTCGCTCTGAACCCGGTCCGGCCTGGGCTCGCGACCCTGCGGGTAGTGGTAGTCGAACAGCTCGACGATGGCATCACCAAGCTTCATGTGTACGATACGCACCCGCGTCCCCTCGACGCCGATGAGCCGGGCCATCGTCTCACCATACTCACGATCGAACACCTGCTCCATCCCTATCACGTCGCGGTAGAAGGCGATAGCGTGGTCGATGTCCTCGACGCTCAGCGCAACGTGGTCCGCTCTGACAATCATTGCTCCTCCGGATCGTACCTGGCCAACGCTCAGGACGCCCGCGCGTAGCTCTGTCGTCACACCTGCGCCGCACGGGCGAATCTCGCCAGGGTCGTGCCACCTACTTCATAAACTGGCCGCCGTTGACGTCGACGACCAAGCCCGTCAAGTAACTCGCAAGCGGAGAGGCGAGGAACACCACCACGTTGGCGACGTCGCGCGACTCCCCCAGCCGCCGCAGTGGAATCGTCGGGATGTAGTCAGCCTCGCGGCCAGCGACTTGCTTTCTAACGGGCGGAGTCAGAATCACGCCGGGCGCAAGCGCGTTGACCGTGATGCCAAAGGGGCCGCACTCCTTGGCCAGCGAACGGGTAAAGCCAATGATGCCCGCCTTCGAGGCCACGTAGTGCATCGCGGTCTCGATGCCGCCGACGTGGGCCGCGAGGGACGAGAAATTGATGATCCGACCGTCGCGGCGCTGTTTCATGTTCTCGACCAGGCCCCGGCAGGTCAGGTACGTCCCGCGCAGGTTGACATCCAGCACACGATCCCATTCGTCTGGCTCGAAGGCGCCGATCCCACGCCCGTAGGCGACGATCGCACCGCAATTCACGAGGATGTCCACCCCGCCCAACTCAGCAAGCACACGGTCGCACATCCCGGTGATCTGGTCGGGGTCGCCCAGATCGCAGCGGATCGCCGGCCGTCCACCGATAGCCTCGGCCGTCTCCTGCACCCCTTCGTAGAGAATATCTGACACAGCCACATCGGCGCCCGCCTTAGCGAGCAGGATTGCCGAGGCGCGGCCGATGCCCCTGGCCGCGCCAGTGACAAGGGCGTTCTTCCCAGTCAGGTCAATCTCTATCGTCAACGGACGCCTCCCTCTGGCATGTCCTTCCGCGTCCCGGTCACAAGACCGCGAGCCTTTGACACCCGACGTGATCCTACGTACAATCAGCCCAATTGAGCACACCCGCCGGACCGGCGCGTGCCGTGGGGATTGACCTGCGCGCGCACCGTGGTCTGGCGGACCCGAGTATACCGGAGAGGGTTGGGAGTCACAACCCGAGGATCACGTCTATCAGGAGGCGCTACACAATGGAGTACCAATCGCTAGGCCGCACGGGAATACAGGTTTCTCAGCTCTGCTTCGGGACAATGTCCTTCGGCGAGATCGCCGACGAGGAAACGTCCGCCGCGATGTTCGGCCGCTGCCGCGATGCTGGCATCAACTTCTTCGACACCGCAGACGTCTACGCGTCGGGCCGGTCGGAGGAGATCCTCGGCAAGCTGCTCAAGGGCTGCCGCGATCAAGTCGTCCTCACCTCGAAGGTCGGGGTGTCCACAGGGAGCGACGTCAACGCGGGCGGCCTCTCGCGCCGCCATATTACGCTGGGCGTCGAGGACAGTCTGCGTCGCCTGCAGACTGATCGCCTCGACGTGTATTTCGTGCACACGTTTGACGGCAAGACACCGATCGAGGAAACGGTACGCGCCTTGGACGCACTGGTGCAACAGGGCAAGATACTGTACCCGGCGGTTAGCAACTGGGCCGCCTGGCAGATTGCCACGGCGCTGGGAGTTTCAGCGCGTGAGGAGCTAGCCCGGTATGAGTGCATCCAGCCCATGTACAACCTCGTCAAGCGCCAGGCTGAGGTCGAGATCCTGCCACTGGCCCAGGCCGAGGAGATGGGCGTCATCTCCTACAGCCCTCTCGGAGGCGGTCTGCTGACCGGAAAATACGGCACTTCGGCCCGTCCCGACAGCGGGCGGTTGGTCGAGAACCCGATGTATATGCGCCGCTACGGCGAGGCAACCCACTATCAGATTGCGGAGCGCTTCACGGCGCACGCTTGCGAGCGCGGTGTGCACCCGGCGACGTTGGCAGTCGCCTGGGTCGCAGCGCACCCGGCTATCACGGCGCCAATCATCGGCGCTCGCAATCTAGAGCAGCTCGAAGCCTCCCTCGCCGCGCTCGACGTGGCAATGACACCAGAGTGGCGGGCAGAGATATCGTCCCTATCCTACGCTCCGCCTGTAGCGACGGATCGCAGCGAGGAGCAGGGAGGCGTCTCCTACGGGGGTGGCAAAGCTCTGAAGTAGTCGAGAATCGCGTCCCTAGGTTGCGCCTGGATCATCCATGGGGCCAGCGAGCCCACCGGCGGCAGCCGCCCCTACGGTGGCGGGGAGCCGGCGTGCATTTCACCTTGGGTACAGTACCCAGGCCGACCCAGTGGTCCTCCGCCATGCAGCGACCCTGTGTCGCCCAGCCCCTGAGATGCACGCCGGTTCGACAGTTGCGCCTGTGGAGCGGTGGAGGATTGCCCCCAGACTGGTACACACACAGGAGCTGTTGCGATCGCTACTGGTTGATGGCACCCGGGGAAGCGCGATCGCTGACCGCCCTTTGCTCGTGTCGCGTCAGACGCTGTGCCGTCCAGACCAGGCTCCGTGTGCGCCGCTCCGCACAGACACTGTCCAGACTCCCACGTTTGCCCCAGGCACCATCCACCTCCGGTCCATAGGTGCGACCTCTCCCGGCCCCACGCAGCAACGGCTCGGCGCCTCCCTCTGTCAGCCGCATCACGGTCTTTGCGCTGAACCGTGTCACTGCCGCTACCAGGGCCAGGAGCCTGCCCTTCCCCTTGCGGCCGACCTGAGCATACGGCGTCCTCAGCCCCCTCACGGTGACACGTCATTCGTCCATGCTCACTCTCTTGATCGTGGACCGATGATATCCCATTGCCTTGTCGGTCGGGTGAGCATTGCCACGCAAGCGGCGCGTGGGTGCAGAAGTGCGCAACTTTGTGCCAGCCAGCGGATCAAGGTATCATTGGGTGCCCGTATGGTCATCCCCGCCCACGGGCAGCGTTGTCGACAGCGGGAACCTGGGGCGGGCGGCGGGCGTCAGAGGTATGGGGGGCACGATGCACACCCGTAGCGAGACCGGGCTGACGGGAATGGGAAGTGGCACCGAGTTAACGTGCTCCACGGAGGAATCGCTATGAGAGCGCGACAGAATCACCTGATCGGAGTGTCACTCGTTCTCCTCGTCGTGGCTGCGCTCGCGTGCAACGCGCCCGGCTGGGCGAGCCCGTCGCGGGAATCCACACCCAGCCCGGCGAGTGAGGGCACGGTCACCACGACACCAACGCGCACGGCGACGCCGACCCCGGCCCCAACTGCCACAGAGACTCCGGCAGGGGACGTCACCGGCCCGGACGGCTGCGTGTACGACTCCCGGTTCGTAACTGATGTCTCGGTGCCCGATAACACCGAGTTCGCTCCGGGTGAGTCCTTCTCGAAAGTATGGCGCGTACGCAACTCAGGCACCTGCAAATGGGGTGAGGGTTTCCTGCTCGCCTACCTGTCCGACGACCGGATGGACGGCCCGGGCGCGGTTGACGTGCCCCCCAAGTATCCCGAAGGCACCGTCGATCTGCGTGTGGACCTGGTTGCGCCATCGACGCCAGGATCTCACCGTTCCACCTGGCGGCTGCGGACGCCCGACGGGCGCCTCTTCGGCGATCGTGTATACGTGAAGATAGTCGTC
>JAUVSX010000315.1 GCA_030596915.1 Chloroflexota bacterium
CCTGCCCCTACCGTTTGCTACAGGGCGGACAGTCGTACCTCAACTCAGATGGGAAACCGGACACGCGCCGCTGAATACGACCCGCGGAAACACCACCGGCGATCGATTCGCCTGCAGGGATACGACTATTCCCTGCCTGGGGCGTATTTCGTGACGGTCTGCACGCGGGATCGACAATGCGTCTTGGGCGATCCAGTAGCAGCCGGGATTGCCGCGGACGTTTTGCGGGCCCTGCCAGGGTGGTTTCCTACGGTTGAGCTCGACACGTTCGTGGTGATGCCCAATCACGTGCACCTAATCATGTGGCTGTATGGGTCTGAGAGGGCCGTGGACGGGACGGCAGCGGGCGCGACGTCATCCGCGCGTGATGTAGGGGCGGCCCTCGCGGCCGCCCAGATAGATGACACCGCGGGCGGCAGGGCAGGGACAAGCCCTGCCCCTACTCATAGGCAATGGCACGTCCCGCTTCCGGCGAAGGTCAACGCTGCCCCGACGCTGGGCGATGTGGTCGGGGCGTACAAGTCACTAGTGTCAAAGGTATTCCGTGATTGGTGTCAAGAACATGACCCAACGCGAGAGACGTGGTCCTGGCAAAGGGGCTATTACGAGCACATCGTGCGCAGCGAGCGCGCGCTGCACCGTATCCGTGAATACATCGCCACTAACCCCGCCCTGTGGCACCTGGACGTCGAGAACCCCGGCGCTGACGCTGCCCACACCGACGAATACTACCGGTCAATCTGGCAGGCGTGAGTAGGGGCAGACCCACGTCTCCGCCCGGGGACGTAGGGGCGACCCTTGTGGTCGCCCACCGGACGGATCGACTCACACAAACGGCCTCAGCAGCAGGGGCCGACCCGGTCCTGCCCTTGGGGCAGGCGTCGCCCCGCCGTCGCCAATCCTGCCCCCACCGCGCACACTGGGCGACCACGAGGGTCGCCCCTACGATCTAGGCGCGCTAACCGGACCCGCGTTCGGCCAGCATCCTCAATCGCTTGACGGTCTGTATCATCGAGCGCACAGTGTGGTAGCTAATCTTCCAGGCGTGACCCAGCGCGTCGTCCACCGGTTGGCCTGCGCGGTCGACTCGCTCGTACCACTCTCCGCCGGCCTCCAGATTGACGAACCTGTCGAACACAAACTCGTACACGTTCGCGAACGCATCCCAGTAGCGCTGTTCACCGAAGAGCGCGTACGCGTCGAGCATGCCGATCAAGACCTCTGCCTGCTGCCAGAACTGCTTCTCCCCGGCCGCTCCGGGCGTGGCGGTGGGCGGCGCGTCCCACGGGCCGTCGACGAACACCCCTCCGAACTCCCAGTCGATGCCGAACTCGACGCAGTGGTCGAAGATGCGGCGCGCCACATCGGCATACGTCGCGCGGGGCAGTCTCAGAATGTCGGCAGCGTGCAGCAGCAACCAGGCAAGCTCCACGTTGTGCCCGTACGAAGTGTACCCCAAAGGGCGCGCGAGGCCGTCTTCCGGTTCGGCGTCGCGCCCCCATTCCACGGCAAATAGGATGGCCGGGATGGGCTGGAAGTCAAGCGTAAACTGGATGTAGCCCGTGCCCGAACCCGGTCGTAGCATCCGGCTGGTGAGCAGGTCAATCGCCTCTAGCAGCCTTCGCCGGTGTGTCGGGCTGCCCGTCATCTCAAACAGGTTGGTCAGCGCTTCCATCATGTGCATGTGCACGTCCATGCTCTTCCGGTCGCCGCCAAACCTCCCGGGTCGTTCGGGCGTCCAGTCCTGTCGCATCATCTCGAACCATCCGCCCTGCTGCGTGTCGGCCATGTGTCTGCAGATGGCGCTGTAGGTCCTTTCAGCGGCCTCCCACCCGCGTCTGTCACCCGTGGCCATAGCGTATTCGCTGAAGGCGTACATCGCGAAGCATTGCCCGTAGCCGATCTTGCTCGTGACGGTCGGCTTCCCGAGCCGGTCGGCGATCCAGGTCCAGCCCTCGTGCTTATCGTCCCAATAGTGGTCGAGAAGAAAGCCGGCGCCCATCTGGGCTAGCTCCGCGCACTTGCCCGCGCCATACCCGGCTCGATGGGCGCTTGCCATCGTGTACAGCATCCGTATCTGCATCAATAACGTCTTGTCCGTCTCGCCTGTCGCTCGCCCGTTACGGTCGAAGTAGGTCAGGAAGCCACCTGCCTCGGCATCCGGAGATTGCTCGATCCAGAACGGTAGCAGGTGCTCGGAGAGATAGGTCTCGGTGCGCTGCAGTATCCGCTGAATCTGCCTCACGTTTGGCACGTTTGGCATATCAGGTCCTCACCCCATCGTCGAGTGCATCTTCTGCTGGGCCGCGAGCATCCAGCGGTACAGTCGGTAGCGCACCGGCGCGAACACCTGGTCCCACGCGCCTACCGTGCGCGCCACTCTGCCGCCGAAGCCGCGTTTGAACCGATACACACCCCAGAGTCCGTCTCGTCGCTGCGTGAACTGCGACTCCAGAGTGTCTCTGTCCTCGTCAGGGATGCCCCACAGGTCGTAGCTCGTGCAACCCAGGGACTTCGCCCACCGGATCGCGTGCCATTGGAGCAGGTAGGTGGGCATCTTCTCGCGGTGTGTGTCTCCGGATGCGCCGTACAGGTACCAAGCGTTGGGCGGTACGGCGAACACCATGATCCCCGCTACGACATCACCCGCCACTTCGGCGAGGAGCAGGCGCGCCCAGCCCCTGGGCACGAAGAGCCGGAAGGCGGCCTCGTAGTACTCGGGCGCGTGTACCGCGAACTCGTCGCGCGAACCCGTGACTTCCATCAACCCGTTGAAAGCCGCAAGGTCGGAACTGGTCGCCTCGTGCACCGTCACGCCCTTGCGTCCGGCCAGGCGAACGTTGTAGCGCGTCTTGGACTTCATTGCCTTCAGTATCTGTTCCTCGTCGGGCGAGAGGTCCACGATGACGGTGCGCGGAGGCTGGATCGTGACGGGAGCCGGCTGAAAACCGAGGTCCTGCATCTGCCGCCTGCATTCGGGCCCGTCGGGGAGCTGCGGTTCGATCATCAAAGCGATGGCGCCTCGGGCGCGCGCGGCCTGCCTGATCCTGAGGAGCAGCGCCGACACCTGGGCGATGTCCTCCCACGCCACCAGCGGTCCTCGGGGCACGTAGGCCAGGCACCCCAGCCCGGCTGGCATGCGCCGGTACAGGACCTGCGCTCCGGCCTCGATCCCGCCCTGGTCGGCCAAGCAGACGCGCTCAGCCGTCCATCCGAACTGGGACTTCAGGGCTCCCCACGGGCTTGTCTGCAGGATGTGGGCGTCAGCGCGCCCCGCTACGAAGCTATCCCAGGCCTCGGATGTTGTTTCACCCCGGCTCAAGCTCAATCTGGCATCCTTTCCGCTACGGCCCGGTCATCTTGCGAGCTGCCACGAGCAACCCGCCGCCTTTCTCGCCGTCAGCGACATCCATCAAATAGTAGGGCCGCCACGCCCGACTCAGGCGCCGAATCAAGGCGCGGCGGAGGAATGGCTGGTGGCCCAGGCGGCGGAGTCGAGGGGACGCCAGCAGGCCCCACCCTGACCTCGCGCGTCCGATGCCGAACCACACGTTCATCCGGTCCCACAAACCCATTGCGCTCGCTGGCACGTAGTAACGCGAGCTCTCCAGGTCCATTCCGCCTGCAGCCAGTAGTTGGCGCCACTCCTCGGGCGTATGGTAGTGGTAGTGTGCGAGGCGCGCGTCGACGCGGTCTGCGTACGCCTCGGCGCCTTCCGGGTCTCCAGCATCCAGCCGGCGAGCATAGCCATCCAGAAGCACCCGGAACCGGTCCGACGGGACGGTGAAGATGAAACGCCCCCCGTCCCGGAGGACACGGCCTACCTCGCGCAGGACCGGTTCGGGGTTGGGGATGTGCTCCAAGACTGAGTTGCTGAACACCGTCGCGAATCTGCCGTCACCGTAAGGCAGCCGCTCGCCCTGGGCGCTCTGCAGGTGCCGGTAGGCGTCCGAGTGATGGGCGCGCCGCAACTGCGCCAGCCACGGGTCGAATCCAACGTCGACTGTGCCACCGGGGCCAAAAAGGGCACGCGCGACGAGGCCATCGCCGCATCCGAAATCGAGCATCGGTCGCTCGTAGCGCTCCTCGCTGGCGATGCGGAGCTCAATCGCGCGCCAGAGTGCCACGGGCGGGGCGAACCAGTAGGTGGCCAGGAGTTCGGAGAGGAAGTCTCGGCTCATTGTCAGTGCGGAGCAACCCCCTGGGTTTCTCCTTCTCAGCGGGAGTATAGCGCAGAGGAGGGCCCTCGTCAATGGCTCGGCGGGGGCGGCCTGGATGGCCGTGAACCCCTCATCCCCCAACCCCCTCGTCCCACGCGCGTCCTGCGGACGCGTTGGGAGAAGGGGAGCCGACCACTGGCGGTGCGACGCGCCTTCCGCCGTGTGGCCATGTGCTCGCAGGGGAAGACGCCCGTTGAGGTGACGGGCGTCCCTGTCGCCGACGAACTCCGCGTCATCCACCCCCATCCCGACCGGTTGCGCAGCAAGCGGCCTCTCCCTCCACGAAGGGGGCGCGGCAGGAGCCAGCGGTGTGCCGGTACTCCGGCACCTGGCCGTTCTGCGGAGCGCGCGCCGAAGACGGCGCGTAGCCAAGCCGGGAAGGCTCCCTCGTTGGTGGCGTCCGACCGTGGACCAGACGGCGGGATGGGACTCCCGCCCTACGCCAGCACGACG
>JAUVSX010000032.1 GCA_030596915.1 Chloroflexota bacterium
AGGACCGCAACCCTCCTACCCCGGAGCGCTGCGACATGCGGAGGCACTCTTCCCACACCCGTGCCGTTCTTCTCAGTGGACATCTATCATCTAGGTCCGGCTCACCCCAAGGCCAGCGCGACGCCTGCCATCGCTGCCAGAAGCCCGACTATCCAGAACCGTTGAACGACCTGTGTCTCCGACCACCCGAGCAACTCGAAATGGTTGTGGAGCGGGCTCATCTTGAAGAGCCGTCGTCCGCGGCCGTACTTGCGCCGAGTGTACTTGAAGTATGCTACTTGCAGAACGACTGATATCACCTCAGCCACCGGTATCAGCGCGATAACCGGGAGCAGAAGCCATTGGCCTGTCATCAGCGCGACCGTGCCAATGGTAGCACCCAGCGCCAGACTCCCGGTGTCGCCCATGAACATCTGCGCGGGGTGAGCATTGAACCACAAGAAGGCGAAGCAGGCTCCAACGATGGTGAAGCAAAATCGAATGAGGTAGAACTGCCCCTGAAGCAGCGCAACTATGCCGAGGGCTACGCAAGCGCTGGCGACGATGATGCCGGCAAGGCCATCCAGCCCGTCGGTGAGGTTGACAGCATTTGCTGAGCTCAAGATGACGAAAGCTGCAATCGGCACCCAGACCCAGCCGAGTTCAATAGGCTCGTCCACCCATGGCAGGAACACCTCGCCTGCGTACTGGAGTGGCAGGACCTTCATCATCACAGCTATCACCACCGCCACCGCGATCTCCCAGACGATCTTCCTGCGTGCCTGGTAGCCTTCACCGTTCCTAATCCCGCGTACGCCCGCAATGTCATCGAGCGCACCAATTAGTGCGTAAGCCAGCATCGCGGCCAGCGGAACCAGCATCGAGAACCCGATCAGCGTTTGGCCTAGCAGGTTGTAGATGTTGAGCGCTATGGTGATTAGAACCACTGGCACAACGATCATGAGCCCGCCCATCGTCGGCGTGCCCATTTTCGACAAGTGCGTCCGTGGTCCATCTATCCGGATCCGCTTGCCGATTCGATAGTGTCGAAGGATGCGGATCAGCAACGGGCCCCAGACGACGGCCAAGATAAACGATATGCTCGCCAGGATCAGCGCGAATTCCATTCATTTCTCCCCAGCGAGCCAACGATCTCCTCCATCGCCATCCCACGTGATCCCTTGACGAGGATGACGTCACCTTCCGACACGACCTGTTCGAGCAAGGCGACGGCCTGGTCATTTGTGTCCACCATCATCACCCTGTCTGCATCCATACCCCATCGCAGAGCTGTCTGGCCGATCATCCGGCCCCGAGGGCCCACAGTGATCAGTATGTCGACCACCTCCAGAGCACGCATCCCCACTTTCTGGTGTCCTTCTCTCTCGTGCCCGCCAAGCTCGAGCATATCGCCCAGAACGGCAATCTTGCGCCCCTCCAGCTCATGTAGCAGATTAAGGGCCGCTATGCCCGAAGCGGGACTGGCGTTGTAGGTATCGTCCAGGATGGTGGAATCGCAGGGCCCTGGAACCGCAACCAGTCGCAACTGGGCCGATGGTGCCCGCAGACCTTCGATGATTTCCTGCCAGTCAAGGCCTTCCGTCAGCCCCACCGCAGCCGCGCGCAAGGCGGTGTGGACCGAGTGCCGGCCAAGAAGGGGAATCCGTACGTGCAGCGCCTCGCCCTGGTAATGAAGCTGGAAACGAATCCCGTCGAGTCCCAACCCGTCGATCTCATCAGCCCACAGGTG
Source organism: Chloroflexota bacterium (assembly GCA_030596915.1). Classification (GTDB taxonomy): domain Bacteria; phylum Chloroflexota; class Anaerolineae; order B4-G1; family B4-G1; genus JAUVSX01. Next base: position 1,730 of record JAUVSX010000032.1, read on the forward strand.
AGCTTCAGGTGACAGCCCGTAATAGAAGACGCGTGCCGCGGTGGCCTCCGCCATCGCACGGACGTTGTCGTCATCGTAGTTCAGGATGGCTACGCCCTCGGGCGCCGGTGGAAGTGCCTCGACTAACTCCGTCTTGGCGGCGACGATGCGCTCCAGCGTCTTGGCCCGCCCCGCGTGCACGGGGCCGATGATCGTCACCACCCCCACGTGCGGACGCGCGATGCGGGCGAGGTTGGCGATCTCTCCAACATCGTACATGCCCATCTCCAGCACAGCAAACTTGTGCCTGTCGGTGAGGGCCATAATCGCCAACGGGAGCCCGACCTCGTTGTTGTAGCTAGCCTCGCTCTTCAGAGTCGGACTCCGGCGCTTCAAGACCGCCGCCGCGAGCTCTTTCGTCGTGGTCTTTCCCACACTACCGGTTATCCCAATCGTGCGCACCACGTGCTGCCGCCGCCAGAAAGAGGCGATCCGTTGGAGAGCCTGGAGACTGTCTGCTGTCTTGATGACCAAGGGAAGCGACCACGAAGCGGGGAACGCTGCCAGCGGCCCATCCGTGTCGATCGGCAGCCCTGCGAATGGCACCGTATGCTCAACGATTGCTGCAATGGCCCCACGGGAGAACGCATCGCCGACGTAGTCGTGCCCATCGACTTGATCCCCTTTGAGCGCCACGAACAGCGCACCATGCTCGGCTTTGCGCGAATCGACGACGGTCCGTGAGATGGCCTGATCCCACCCTGTGAGCCGGTCACCCACCAGCCCCTCGAAGACACTCGCAAGCGTGATGGGGCCGCTCACTGTTGCCCCTCCGCCAGCACACCCTCTTGGGGAGGAATGCCCAGGACAACGAATAGACGGGATGCGAGACGCTGGAAGCTGGCCGCCGCCGTCTGCGACCCCCACGGCGAGGTAGCTGGACGATCCAGCTTGACGAGTATCACCAGCCGGGGATCAGGCACCGGACCGAAGCCAACGAAGGACGCGATCGTACCTTCTGAATCATACCCGCCGGGGACGGGAATCTCCGCCGTCCCGGTCTTGCCAGCGATGCGGTATCCCTTCACTTGAGCCTTGGGCACACCTTCATCGACTACCCTGACCATCATCTCAGTCACTGTGCGAGCTGTCTGAGGTGAGATAGCCTGAGCCGCGACCACTTCCAAGGTAGGAGACGTGGTACCGTCGGCTGCGATGCGCCGGGCCACAACGTAGGGCCGCAGTCGCGTGCCGTCGTTCGCCACCGTCGCCACGGCTACGATCATCTGGAGCGGGGTCACCGCTAGTCCCTGGCCAAACGCGTTCGTGCCCAGATTTGAGTCGTGCCAGTGCTCCATGTCAGAGGGCAGCCACAGTTGCCCCGCCACCTCACTTGCCAGGTCCACTTCCGTTAGCTCGCCGATCCCGAATGATTTCAGATAGCGATAGAATACATCCGGTCCCAACTGAGTGCTCAGCCATACGGCGCCCACATTGAGCGACTTGACCAAGAGATCACTGACCGTCTGCTGGCCATAAGCCTTGCGCGTGGCATTCCTGAATACCCTGCGGCCGACCTCGATCCAGCCTTGGTCATCGTACGTCGTCTCGGGGGTCACGTATCCGATGTCGATGGCGGCCGCGACGGTGACGATCTTGAAGACGGAACCAGGCTCGTACTGCATGCTGACGGCAGGATCCTCGAATGGGGGATGCCCCATATCAACGTATTCGTGGTAGCGGCCTGGGTCGTACGCCGGGTAGCTGGCAACGGCCAGCAGCTCAAACGTCCTCGGATCCATTACGATGATGGTGCCGCCTTCGGCCTCGTACTCCTCAATAGAGTACATCAGCTCACGTTCGGCCATGGCCTGAACGTTGCGGTCGATCGGCAGGACGAGATCCCAACCTCTGACGGGCAACGTGATCGGCATCATAGCCCACGGGACCGGATCACTCAGGATGTCGACCGACCCTGTGACCTCTACCGTGATGGGCCTGAGGTAGGCATCGTAGAAACCCTCGAGCCCGTAGTACCCCTGTCCTTCGTCGCTGCAGAACCCGAGGAAGTGGGCTCCGAGGGTACCCTCCGGGTATTCCCGCCTCCAGAGCGGCCGTACCGAGATGCCGAAGAGCTTCAGTGCCGCAACCTCCTCGCCGCTCTCTTTCGAGACCCGTGAGGCGATGGAGACCCACGCGGCATCGCCCTCCAGCTTGGGACTGATGTGTCCCGATGGCACGTGCAGGACAGACGACAAGGCATCTGACACGCCCTCCACATCGGAGACCCAGACGGGCGCTGCATCAATCGCGTACTCAACCGCGTTCCCGACCAGCAGGCACCCGTCTCGGTCGCGGATGGTGCCTCGCGGCTGATCGGTTGTGGATATCTTCCGGTTCTGCTGTTCCCAGGCCCACTCAACGAAGGAGGCATGACTCACGATCTGGACGTGCACCAACTGTGCCACTATCACAAACGCCAGCGCCACGAGCACTGCCATGACAAGCCGCACCCGTGGTCTTAACCCCTCTACCATCTCAGCACCCTTCCCAGTCTGACTCGGCACCCGTCATTCGCCGGCCGCCCGCACGAACTCCACCATCTCTACCGGCAAGAACTCGAAGCCCAGCTCCACGGCGCGCTTCCACAGACGCTCGATCGACGCTTCCCTGGCGATCTCTACCTCCAGTTGCTCGTTCTCCCTTCGGATGCGTGAGAGTTCCAACTGTAACTGCTGAATGTGCCGCCCTTGAGCTGCCGTGTTGCTGACAAGCACAAGGTAGAGCGCGGCAACGAGCGCGACCACTACAATGGTCCCTAGCGCGGCAAGGAATACGCGCCGGTCCATCTCGGAACGCCCGCGCTTCCCGGTCCGCGTGAACCAAGACAATGGATCAGCCACTGCCGGTTTTGCCCTGGATGCCATCTCTATTCTGCAACTCGCTCCGCTACCCTGAGTCGGGCCGAGCGGGCCCGCGGATTGGCCCCGACCTCTTCGGGTGACGGCCTTGTCGGCCGCCGAGTGACAATCTTCAATGTTGCCCGATGATCACACGTGCATATGGGCAGTTCTGGCGGGCAGATGCAATCACGGCTCTCCTGTCGGACGAAGCGCTTCACCAAGCGATCCTCGAGCGAGTGAAAGCTGATCACTGCAAGCCGCCCCTCGGGCGCCAGCAGCTCGACTGCCTGCGGCAGCGCCTCCGCTAGAAGGTCGAGCTCCTCGTTGACCGCGATACGTAATGCCTGAAATGTCCGAGTCGCTGGGTGGATGCGCCGACGTCGCCGCGATACCGCGCCGGTCACAACATCCGCTAGTTCGCGCGCCGAGCCGATCGGACGAGCCGCTACGATTGCCCGCGCGATGCGCCGCGCTTCCCGCTCCTCGCCAAACCGGTAGAGCAGCGCCGTCAGGTCCTCAAGCGACAGGTCGTCGACAAGCTCCGCCGCCGTGGGTCCGTCGTCAGTCGGATCGAATCGCATGTCGAGCGGCCCATCCGCAGCAAAGGAAAACCCGCGAGCCGACTCCGCAAGCTGGAAGGACGAAAGGCCGAGATCGAACAGCACGCCGTCGACGAGCAGACCGTCCTGACCGCGTGCAGCCGCCTTCAACCGACTGAAGGGACTGTGCACCAGCACAGCCCTATCACCGTAGGATGCCAGGCGCGTCTGGGCCATCCGAAGCGCCGAAGGGTCCCGATCTAGCCCCAGGAGGCGCCCGCCCGGTGACGAAGCCGCGAGTATCCCCGCCGCGTGTCCGCCCCCGCCCACCGTCGCATCAATGTACCTGCCGCCCGCCCTGACTTGCAGGCCTTCGAGCACAGCATGGAAAAGGACAGGAATGTGGGCGGCCCTCTCTGTCTCGCCGCTACACACCGGTTCACCCGTTCGACGACGTCAGCCTCACGCGCAGCCTAGATGCCAAGGCTCGCCCAACCCTCGGCGTGCACGCCGTCGCCCTCGACGTGCCCTCGCTCCGCATTCCAGAGCTCCGGGTCCCAGACCTCGAGATAGCTGCTAAGCCCGCTGACGATGACACCACCGTTGAGGTCTGCGTATTCGCGCAGCCGTGGCGGGATGATCACGCGACCCTGATCGTCGGGAGTATCGTCGTGGGCAGCGGAAAACACGAGGCGCCGAAAGGCACGAGCGTGACGGTCTGTGATCGGGAGAGAGCCTACCTTCCCAGAGAGCGCGTGCCACTCAGAGAGCGGATAGATCGCCAGGCAGCGATCCAACCCACGAGTTATCACCAGACCATCAGCCAGACCAGACCGGTACTTGGCAGGAATCGTAAGGCGCCCCTTGTCATCAATGGTGCGCTCGAACTGGCCCAGGAACATACTGATGCTTCCCCACACGGGGCCCGCTGGGAGGGCGGAGCAACCTGCGCTCCCCCCCCTTCTCCCCACGACACTCCACAACGTGCAGACATTATACACCATTCCCCACTGTTTGCATAGGGCTTTTTGGGGGAATCTGCAAAGTTTTAAGGTTGCGGACCGTCGGCATCTGGGGCAGCTCGGCCGGCGTTGCCTGGACGCCGGACTGAGCGTGCGATCCCGTACGCCCAGGCGAGCCAAGCGGCTCAACCTTTCACGACTGAAGCACCAATAGAAGCCACCTCCCTAGGTCTTGAAGTGAACCCGCAGGCCCAAGGCATCAATCGTATCCCTCGTGGGCATTCCGGTCTGCGGATCCCAGCCGAACTCCGCGTAGGCGCCGGCAAGTAGCACATCTACATCGGGGACTCTGGCCTCCGTTGCCCCGCCATCGAGTGGCTCTAATAGAAGATCGGGCAGGCGATCGTCGCATCGCTTCAGACCGCGGCGTGCGTTCAGAAGCCGCTTCAGCGCGACGATGCGGCAACCCAGAACCAGGAGGTCCGGAGTCTGAAGATCCCATCCTGTCACAGCGTTCAGCGCCCTCTTGACGCATTCGGCGCCGGGCATCAAAAAGCGACACAGGATCATCGCGTTGTAGAGGTTGCTCCACGCGAGGCTCCGCGCACCGATGCGGCCCTTTTGCTCAGAAACCTCGAAGCGATCACCTGCCGGGATGCCCAGCTCTGGCTCCGATGCCTGTCCCATGTCGACCCCGTACATATCTCCCTGCAGATGACAAGCGCCTCGAGGAGAGAGCGCGTAGCTGACGACCATCCCGCTAAATGCGCGCGGATCGTGCATCGGGACTTCCAAGCGGTGCACTGTCACGGCAAGCTCAGGCGCGCCGAACCGCTTGGCGAGCTCGGCACTACCGTCGGCCAGCAAATCGCCGAATCCCTCCCGTCGCGCAATCATCGGGATAATGCGATGGAGCATATCAGCATCGCCGAATCGCATCTCGATCCCCCCGGTACTCGCGCTTCCCAGCACTCCCCGCTCGAACATCTCGCACGCGAGCCCGACCGTCGCGCCGGTGCTGATTGTGTCGAGCCCAAGAAGATTGCACAAGTGCCCAGCGTAGATGACAGCCTCCAGATCATTGATCATCAGCAGGGACCCGAGGGCCCCCAACGTCTCGTACTCCGGACCATCCACTCTGTCCGCGCCATATCGAGGAGCCCGGGTCTCACGACCGCACGCAATCGGGCATCGGTAGCAGCCCCGATTGCGATTCTGGAAGCGTTCGGCCATCAGGACTCCCGACAGATCGCTGGCCGGGTCCCACTCTGCCCGCTGATAGAATCGTATCGGGAGATTCCCGTACATCAGCATCGTATCAACACTTCCAGCCGTGCCGGCCAACCGGATGGCGATGGCGGACATATCCTCGTCCGCGAACGCCATTGCCTCGCGAGTGACTTGGCTGAGGGCATCGACGTCGGCTACGGGGACTCTCGACGACCCGCGGAAAGCCACGGCCTTTAGCCTCTTCGATCCCATGACAGCGCCCATTCCAGTGCGCGCAGCGGCTCGCCCGTGGTCGTTCATCACGGCGGCCATTCGGGCAAGGTTCTCGCCCCCCACCCCTATGCACGCCACACGAGCTCTCGGCTCCCCCAGCAGGCCGCGCACCTGCTCTTGAGCAGCATAGGTGTCCTTGCCCCACAGGTCCGTGGCGTCGTGCAACCTGGCGCGGCCCGCGACGACGGACAGCCAGGTGGGTCTGTCAGCCTGCCCAGTGATGATCAGCCCGTCGTAGCCTGCAAAGCGCAACTCAGGCCCGATGAATCCGCCTGTGTTGGCTTCCCCCCAGATTCCCGTCAGGGGCGACAAAGCACACACGGTGCACCTTCCTGCTGCCGGCATCGCGGTGCCTACCAGCGGGCCCGTCATGAACACCAGAGGATTGTCAGGTCCTAGCGGATCAGTGCTCCCATCGACCATCTCGTACACGTATCGCGCCGCCAGCCCGCTTCCCCCGACGAACGCCTTGGCGTAGACCACATCGAGGGGTTCGTCGCGCACGCACCCCGACGTAAGGTCCACACGGAGTATCCTTCCCATATAGCCGCCACTGGCGGCTCGCTCAGAAGTCAACAGGAACCCCCTCGTATGCGCAGATGAAGAGCCGTTCCAGCTCACCATAGGAAGGGACGCGTACGGTGGCGACAATCGAAGTGTCATTCGCGGCGTCGTCGACCAGTTTCTCCAGCTTGGCTTCGAAGCCATCGCGCTCGATCCCGGCGTCGCCAAGGCAGGTAGGAGCGCCTATCTCGCGACACAGCCCACGAATCCGCCGTACCAGCGCCTGCGCACCCACCCTGCCCTCCTCGCCTGTACAGCCCAGCAACGCAGCCAGTTCCGCATAGCGCCGCGGCGACTTGTTCGCGGTGAATTCGATGGTATACGGGAGGAACATGGAGACTGCGCGCCCGTGCGGTACGTGGAACACCACCCCCAGCGTGTGCCCCATCGCGTGGGCCAAAGCTGCCATGGTGTTGCCAAAGCTGAGACCAGCGCAGGTCGCAGCGTTGTGCAGGCGCTCGCGCGCCTCCATATCGGCTCCATTCGCAACGGCGCGGGGAAGGTACTCAAGAATGAGCCGAATCGCGTGCACGGCCAGGCCGTCGGTCAGATCGGTGTGCCACGCGCACGTGTAGCTCTCGACGGCATGCGTGAGCGCATCCAAGCCAGTGTCCGCAGTCAGATCTGCCGGCATCCCCGCCGTAAGCACAGGGTCGACGATGGCCATGTCGGCGAGGCATTCGCGAGAGCCAACAGCCATCTTCCGTTGCTCGTCGGGATCGGTCAGGACCGTCGCCCAAGTCACCTCGGATCCGGTGCCACTCGTCGTCGGGATTGTGATCAATCGCGCCTTCTTCCGAAGGCCGAGGGTGACAAAGGGACTAATCTCTGCGGGGTCGAGGTCAGGGCGCTCATAGAGGATCCAGATCGCTTTGGCGGCGTCCATCGGCGAGCCACCGCCAACACCAATGATCCAGTCTGGCTCGAATTGCAGCGCCACGAGCGATCCACGGCGCACAGTTTCTACACCCGGGTCGGGCTCGACCTCGTCGAAGATGACGGACTCGATGCCGGCCCGATCCAGATGAGACCGCACCCGATCCGCGACACCCAGACTCACTAGATTCTCATCGGTGACGATGAGAGCGCGGCGGCCCTCCAACTCGTCCAGGGCGCTCAGCGCCCCCTCTCCGAAGACGATCTGCGGCGCGACAAAGTACCACATGCGGTGCCCCCTTTGCCGAGGCGACGATAGCGGCGCTGCTAGGTACGAGCGTCGATCAGGGCTGCCCTAGCTTGCGAAGTCGGTGGGTATGCACGCACAGCAGTCGACGATTTCCTTGGCCGCCTTGGGGTAGCGCATGATCTTCATCATGTTGCCATCCACTTTGAGCTGGCGCGTCATCATCGCCTGGATAGGATCGATCTTCCCCTCGATAACCCTGCGCCAAGTGCTATAGGGTGCGCTCATCATGAACTCAGCCGTCCGGTCTTCGGGGCTCGCTATCTGCGCGGCCCCTGGGCTCCTGCCGTGGTGCAACTCCAAGTAGAGATACGCCGTATTGGGATAAGCCCCGTCGGGCTCGACGACAAACACGAAGTCTCCCTCCCAATCCTTGGCGGAGCGCCCGTAGGATGCGCTTTCATGCAGTTGGCGGCTCAAGTCCTGGATCCACTCGTCTGACGGAAACGGTATCGACATTGTGCGGGGGGGGGCTAACACCTCCTCCCTAGCCTAAACACCACGGCGCCCCTCTGGGGGCGCCTGATAGCTCGCCAATAGCCAGTCGAGCTAAAGCCTTCGACAACGGGCCTTCAGGTGCAGTAGCGCGCGCCCGGTGGTCACTAGAGACACGAACACAGCCACCCCTACCTGGAGCGCCCCGTGCGTCACATCGTCGCCGCGGAATGCGACGGACAGGTATCGAACCCAGGTATCGCTGATCAAGCCAGTGCCGAGCAGCTCAAGCGCATTGCGGGGCGGGGCAAGCGATCAGTGCTGGCCGAGGCCCACGATCTGCCTGAGCAACGTTAGCGTGCTCAATCCAATAGCAATGGCCCTGCCCGGGCTCACCGTGGGCAGTTGGTCGTGCCCCTCCTCGTCGAATTCGACCGGAACCGATCGCAGGTACAAGTATGCCCCAAGAATCCCCAGCAGAGCTCCAGCGACGGCCCCCGCGGCAAGAACACGCGTCTTCAGATTCATCTGCGCCCTCCTCCGAGCATCTCTCCAACCGCACCTCGCCAACCTTGAGCCGTTGCCCACGCGGAGCCGATCGCGAGAATGGGCCGAGTGACAGCCGCCATCCCCAGCTCTACGTAGGCTTGAGCCAGCTTGACATACGCATTTGACAGCCTCAGCCAGTTAGGTAGGTTCTCGTGCCGCCGCAGCCACCACAGCCCGTAGACCATGCCGCCGAAGACCGCCAACGGAATCAGCGACAGGCTAAACGCCGTGATGGACAGAAAGATAAGTGAAGCGTCGCGCAATTCGGCCATGTCTGCCCTCCCTGATCCCTCGTCGTCCGACCCCCTATGCGCCCCTGGCGGCCCGGACCCACCACTGACGCACCGCGTCCCGATCTGCGTGCCGGGAGCCCACAGCACCCAAGTATAGCTTCCACCGGGTCATCCGTCAACCACCTGCGTGCCGAGAACTGTGAGCACCTCGGCCAGGTCGTCGCGCCAGCTTGGCCCCATCGACAGCCAGATATCACGCCGACCCACCTTGCCCCGGCCACCGACACACTCCTGCAAGCTCTCGCGCGAGACGAAGTCCATTCCATCGGAGCGCAGCACGAGGCGGCCGTCCTCGACCACCACCGCCCTCACCCGGCCCGCGCGCGCCAGAGCCTTCAGCCGTAACTGGAATAGTAGGTCCTGGGTTGCAGATGGCAGCGGCCCGAACCGGTCGGCGAGCTCCCGTCCGATATCGTCGATTTCCTCCAGAGAGCTTAGGCCTGCCATCCGGCGGTACATCTGGAGACGCAGCTTCGCGTCGGGCACGTAGTCCTCGGGTAGGCGCGCTGGAATGCCCAGGTCTACGCGAATGCTACCGAGCAGGGGCGGCGGCAGCGGCCTGCCCTCGCGCCGAGCTCTCAGTTCCTGTGCGGCCTGCGCTAGCATGCGAGTGTACAGCTCGAACCCAACGGCTGCGATCTGGCCAGACTGCCTCGTTCCCAGTATCTCACCCGCACCGCGAATCTCAAGATCGCGCATCGCGATTGAATATCCTGCGCCAAGGTGGGTCGCCTCGCGGATTGTTTCAAGCCGCTGGCGAGCCTCAGGGTTGAGGCGCGCCCAGCGATCGTGGAAGAAACAGGCATACGCCCTTTGCGCGCCCCTCCCGACGCGTCCCCGCAGTTGATACAATTGTGCTAGTCCGAACCGATGGGCGTTCTCCACGAACAACGTGTTGGCGTTGGGTATGTCCAAGCCACTCTCGATAATCGTCGTACAGACCAACACGTCGATTTCCCCGGCCACGAAGCGCAGCATCACCTGCTCCAGGCTCGATTCCCTCATCTGGCCGTGGGCCACCCCCACAGAGGCTTCAGGAACCAGTCGCTCCAACCTTCGGCGCGCTGTCGCAATCGTCTGGACACGGTTGTGGACGTAAAAGACCTGCCCGTTTCTCTCAATCTCGCGCAGAATCCCTCTTCGAACGATTTCGCTGTCGAACTCGCCCACGTAGGTCGTCACTGGCAACCGTTCCTCGGGCGGCGTCTCGATGGTGCTGATGTCTCGCACTCCCGTCAGGGCCATATACAGGGTGCGAGGGATCGGCGTGGCCGTCATCGTGAGCACGTCAACCTCGGTGCGCATCTCCTTCAGGCGCTCTTTGTGCGTGACACCAAACCGTTGCTCCTCGTCGACGACCAGAAGGCCCAAATCCCCGAAGGCTACATCCTTCTGGAGCAGGCGATGGGTTCCGATGACAATGTCGACCTGTCCCAGGCGCAGACGGTCGAGCACATCCCTCTGTTCGGCACGCGACCGGAACCGCGATAGCATTTCGATAGCCACCGGGAACGGAGCGAGACGCTGGCGGAAGGTAGCGAAGTGCTGCTGGGCAAGGACCGTCGTCGGGACGAGCACAGCAACCTGCTTGCCATCCATGACGGCCTTGAAGGCAGCCCGAACGGCGACCTCCGTCTTGCCGTACCCAACATCTCCGCAGATGATGCGGTCCATGGGCTTGGGCTTCTCCATGTCCCTCTTGACATCGGTGATCGCGCGAAGCTGGTCCCCAGTCTCGTAGTAGGGGAAGGCAGCTTCTAGCTCAGCCTGCCAAGGCGTATCCGGTCCAAAAGCGTGCCCCACCGCGAGATCGCGAGCAGCATACAGCTCCACGAGCTCGCGAGCCACCTCTGCGGCGGCCCGCTTGGCGCGGTCCTTGACACCGTGCCATTCCGCGCTGCCCAAGCGGTTCAGCGACGGGCCGTGATCGTCCACGCCCACGTAGCGGCCCAGCCGATCCGCCTGGGGAATGGGAACGTAGAGCCGATCGTTGCCGCCGTACTGGACGAGCAAGTACTCCCGCTCGGCCCCTGCGAGCGCCCGCGTGACCAGCCCCCGAAAGATGCCAACGCCGTACTCAACGTGAACCACGTAGTCGCCCGGCGTCAGGTCGGCGAAGTAGGTTTCAGGCGCGATCTTGCGGCGGCGGATCCGGCGAGGCTGCGGA
>JAUVSX010000324.1 GCA_030596915.1 Chloroflexota bacterium
CTGCGCCGTGATCGGCAGGGCTTGCCAGATCAGTTCTGCAGTCGGGCTATCGTTCAACTCGGCCTGCCCCGTCACAGACCCAGCCTCAATCACAATACGATGGGACATCGGTTCCCCTCCTTTGGCCATTGGGGGGCCAGTCCGCGAGCCCCCCCCTGTCGCTCTCGAGAGCTGTTGCGGGCGCCGGGCAGCGTGCGTGCACGGCCCCAAACGCAACGGGGTTAACCAGCCCCGGCGAATCGCCGGGAGATCATCGGCGAAAAGGCCAGGCGTCGAGCCAAGGGGGTAGTTCTACCCGCCGGCCATCAGATGGACGACACGCACATCGGCCTCGTCCGGGACCGCACGGGTTCCGTACTCGTCCCGCCGAACCAGCTCCCCGTTGACGGATACGATGATCTGCGGAAACGTGAAGCGAAGGCGCTCCAGCAGTCGCGCGACTGTCAGGCCTTCCTCCCACGCAATCTGCTCGCGTCTATTCACCAGAATCACGGCCCACCAACACCTTGCGGCTGCCTACCGGGCAACGGGTCTACAAGTGTCGCTCAACGACCGCGACGACTTCTGGGTAGTCGATGCCAAGCGACTGGAGCTTGGACAGCGTCGGCACGCCATCTGCGGTCCATCCTCGGCGTTCGTAGACTGCGTCGATCAGAAGTTCGTACTGCCGTTCGCGATGCACCCGCAGCGCAGACATCTTCTCTTCTGTCGACATCGTCTCGGGTTCCAGGTTCAGCAACTCGCGCAGTTGCTCGTCGTAGCGATCAGCTCGAGATTCGTACTCCTCGGCGGTCACCGGCCCCACGGAACGGTACGGGATCGCATCGTGTTCGCGCAGGCCATAGCCCAGGCGGATGTTGAATACCCGTTGAAAATTGTAGACGCCCTCAGCCATGTCGATCAGATCCTGGCTAGTCACCTCTCGTCCGGTGACTCCGGAGAATATCTCGACGTAGTTCTGGACGTGGTGCGGGATCTTGCTCGGCTCGGCGCTCTGCGCGTTCTTGGGATGCACGACGTCATTCCAAGGCAGCTTGCAGAAGCCACACAGCCCGAACCAGGTGCGCCACATCGGGAAGTAGTGAAGCGCCTCCGCCTTATCCTCGAACGTTGGCAACTGGTTGTTGACCAGGTCCATGAAGATCAGCCAGGCCTCGTCGTGGTGCGGACCCTTGTTGGTGAGCCCGTACCCGCCCTGCTGGGCGAGCGACTCCTTCGTCACGTACTCCGAGTACTCCAGGCCCTTTGCCTCCATACCTATGTCTTGCAGGAAACGAGCGTCAGTGTCGTACTGCTCCACGAAGTAGCGCTTCATCCCACGGATCCCAAGCCCGACCACTTCGCCGAATGCTTCGCCCTGCCCCATCTGATGTAGCACCGCCAGGGCAGCGTCGGCGCTACCGAAGGACAGCTCGAGCCCACCAGTCTTCTCCGTGTCGAGCACCCCTGCCTCATAGCACTCCATCACGAACCCGAGCGCGGTACCGAAGGAGATTGTGTCAATCCCGTAGGTGTCGCAGTAGAAGTTGATCTCCAGGACCACATCGGGATCGAATATACCACAGTTGGAGCCTACGGCGGCTATGGTCTCGTACTCCGGCCCATCGACGATGACGATTTGGCCCTTATGCGGGCCGCTCTTCACCTCGTAGCCATCCACAGCATGCGCGCAGGCAATGGTGCACCCATACCAGCAGCCGTCAGGCAGTCCTTGTGTGAACCGCGCCTCCCAGACGTCGCCATTTATCTGAGGCGTATCCGGATGCGAGCCGTATCTGAAGTTGTGGACGGGGAGCAGGTCGTAGTCGTCCATGATCTGCACGAGGTACGAGGTGCCCCGACTCCGCATCCGGTTCTGAATAGGGTCGAACTCGCGTACCTCCCGGTGCATCTCGGCACCGGTCCGCGAGATCCGGCCCAGGTCCGCGGGCGCGTTCGAATCGCCCTTGACGGGCCGGCTCCTTACAACCAACGCCTTGATCCGCTTGTCCCGGAGCACCGTGCCGATGCCGCCGCGGCCCGCCTGCTTGTAGCGCAGGTCCTGACGCTTGCGGTCATAGAGGCTGAAGTTCAGGCACCCCATCCGCGTGTGCTCAGAACCCGTGCCTGCTGTTATCGAGGAGGTGTAGCGGCGCGCCTCCTCATCAGCCGCGTACCGGTCGAGCAACCACCTCCCCAGGAGGTGCGTGTCGCCAGGTGCATCCTCCGGGGCAACTTCAATCCTGACCGTTCCGGTGGTACCGTCGATCACCACGATCACATCCTTGTCCGCTTTGCCCTGCACCTCAACGGCATCCCAGCCGGCGAACTTGAGAAGCGGCCCAAAGTGCCCCCCCGCGTTGCTGTCAATAACAACATTCGTAAGGGGCGATACTGTGGCGACGATCGATTTTCCGGATCCGGGATACTGGGTAGTGCCGCCACAAGGTCCACTCGAGATCACGATTTCGTTTTCGGGGTCATCCCACTTCGTGTCGTCCGCTACTCCGTTCCAGAGCAGCCACAGGTCGAACCCGCGGCCGCCGATGAACTTGTCCTTCATCTCCTGAGTGACAGGTTTGGACTCGATTACCCCGTCACCCACGTTGACATAGAGCGTCCGCCCAGCGTACCCCCGGACAACCGCCGACACTGTGTACGTGTGCTTGGCAAGGACGCTGCTGGCCTCGCGCGAGTTTTCGGTCATCTTCCTCTCCTCCATCGGTCTCACTGGGCAACCTGCTCGTCGAGGATCGCCAGCGCATCCGCCGGGCACGGGTCAACGCACTTGCCGCACGCGACGCACTTGTACGGCTCGGTCTGATCCTCGTGATAGAACATTGCGTCATACGGACAAAATCCAACGCAGGACATGCACCCTACGCACAGCTTCTTGCGCACACGGACAATACCGCGACGGTCTTGAGAAATCGCCTCCGTCGGGCATACGGCGATGCACTCGCCACACTGCACGCAGAACACAGCACGTAGCGGGCCCGAACCGTCATCGTGGATGCGGATGCTGGACCGCGACCGGTCGACCAACTTGAACCAGGTCTCGGAACAGACCTCCTCGCAAGTGTAACAGCCGACGCAGAGTTCGGGATCGTGGGACAAGACTTTCATGCGCTCACCGTGTTGTTACAGTACGGGTGCAGGGTGGCGCCTTGCCGAGGTGCCAGTCTGGCCAGGCGATTCCAACGGTGGGGATTCTACCACATCTGGGGACGAAAGCGAGTCTCGCTCATCAGCGAGGTCAGCACTCACTGTTGCGACTGGCCGCAGCGACAGCCGGTGCTATACTTGGTCCATCCACGCAGAGAGAGGAATTCACCGCATGCGCTCCATCATCGAGTTCGCTGATATCCTCACCCGCAACGTCGAGACCGTAATCGTTGGGAAGCGGGACAAGATCGAGCTGTTCATTGTCGCGCTCCTCTGCCAGGGGCACGTGCTCATTGAGGATGTTCCTGGGACTGGGAAGACGATGCTGGCCCGCGCCATTGCTGCCAGCATGGGCATCAGCTTCAAGCGCCTCCAGTGCACCCCCGATCTGTTGCCCAACGACATCACTGGGGTGAGCATATACGACCAGAAGGCTGGCGCATTTGAGTTCCGGCCAGGTCCGGTGTTTGTCAACATCCTGCTCGCTGATGAGATCAACCGGGCCACTCCGCGCACGCAGGCCGCGCTGCTGGAAGCAATGCAGGAGCGCCAGGTCACGGTTGATGGGGTCACGCGAGCTCTGCCAGCGCCGTTCCTTGTTGTGGCAACCCAGAATCCGATTGAGTTCGCGGGCACTTTCCCCCTGCCAGAAGCGGAACTCGATCGGTTCCTCATACGCTTGTCGATTGACTACCCCGAGATGGACGATGAAGCGGAGATGCTGCGTAGACTACGCAAGCAGCATCCCATCGAGATCATCGGACCCGTGGTCGACGGTTCTGACCTACTAGAGCTACACAACGCGGTCACTGATGTGCACGTGGATGAATCGCTTGAACGGTACATCCTGGCCATCGTGCGCGCAACTCGCACCCACCCCGATCTCTCGCTCGGGGCGAGCCCTCGCGGATCGCTTGCCCTGTACAAGACCGCCCAGGCATTGGCCGCACTCCGTGAGCGCGACTATGTCATACCCGATGACGTCAAGACGCTGGTTCCCCTGGCTCTCTCTCACCGCCTGATCGTACGGCCCGAGAGCCAACTGCGTGGAAAGTCCAGCGAGACTGTTCTGAGCCAGATTCTCGAGCAGACGCCGCTCGAAATTGGGGATCTGTAGTTGCAAGGGGGCCCGTAGCGATGTCGCCGCTCCCTGAGCCTGGCACCGCCAGCGCAAGCATCGGGCTTCTGCCACCGTGATGGGTCTGGTGCCGTTCCTCCTGATACTACTTGTCATTGCGATTGTTCTCCGCATCGACTTCTTCTTCACCATCGTCTATCTGTTCTTTGGAGTGTACATACTGTCGCGAGTGTGGACCTCATACACCGTGCGCCATACGGCTGCGGCGCGCAGCTTCACGAAGCGCGCCTTCCCCGGCGACCGCGTGATCGTTGACTTAGCGGTGGAGAATAATGGCTGGTTGCCGATCCCATGGTTGGAGATCCGCGAGGCACTGCCGGTC
>JAUVSX010000138.1 GCA_030596915.1 Chloroflexota bacterium
GCTGCGCGTGGCCGGCGTGTAGCGGCAGCCGCGTGCGCCACGGGTTGGCGATCATGTCGCGTAGCCACCCGACCAAGCTTCCGCTCCGGTTGCGCCGTGCCAGCTTGCCCGATAGAATACCCTGCGATTCCCCGGCTGGGGCGGCGACGGATCACGTGGCATCACTGATTAGCGCCACTCCGTCACTCGCCCACGCAATGGAGCCCGGTATGCATATCGACTCAGTGGAGCTCTTTCACGTCGCAATGCCCCTCATCTACCCGTTTCGCACGGCCTTCGGCGACGAGACGGCGATTGAGAGCATCCTGGTTCGCATGGTGAGTGGTGACGACTTCGGTTGGGGAGAGACTGCCCCCTGGAGAATGCCTCTCTACAGCAGCGAATGGGCCGCCGGCGCGTTCAGCGCTGTACGCGACTGGCTGGCGCCCCTGCTCGTCGGCCGCGACGTCGCAAGCGGTGACGAACTCCAGCTCGCCCTCGAAGGGGTCAAGGGCAACTACTTCGCCAAGGCTGGTCTGGACCTGGCCTGGTGGGACCTGCGCGCGAAACAGGCAAGCGTTCCGCTCTGGCGACTGATCGGCGGCGCCACTGACATTGTCGACGTCGGTGCTGACATCGGCGTCATGCACAGTACGGACGCTCTGCTGGAGGAGATGGCGAAAGCCGTAGAGGCCGGGTTCGAGCGCGTCAAGCTCAAGTATCGACCGGGCTGGGAACTCGAGATGGTTGCGGCTGTGCGCGATTGCTTCCCCGACACGGTCATCCACGTCGACTGCAACAGCGCCTACACCCTTGATGACCTGGCGATGTTCCAGGAGTTGGATCGGTACGGCCTCGCGATGATCGAGCAGCCGCTCGCGCACGACGACGTCGTCGACCACGCGACATTGCAGAGCCAGATCAATACGCCAGTGTGCCTCGACGAGAGCATAGTCTCGCTTGAGAAAACACGTCAGGCAATCGACCTCGGGGCGTGCCGCTGGGTCAACATCAAGGTCGGTCGGGTCGGTGGCCTGACAAACGCTATTGCCATCCACGACCTGTGCCAGGCCGCGGCAGTTCCCTGCTGGGTAGGCGGCATGCTCGAGTCAGCCATTGGCCAGGCACACAGCACTGCCCTGGCCACCCTACCGAACATGCGCTACCCGGCCGACATCTTCCCCAGCTCTCGCTTCTACGCGCAAGACCTGGCCATGCCTCAGCTCTTTCTCGACGCCCCGTCCCAGGTCCGGGCCACTGCGGTGCCTGGCATCGGCTGTGAGCCGCACCCGGACCAGCTCCGCCAGCACCTTGTGAACCAGGCGACTGTCCGGTAACGTCCTCCCGTCGGGCCTGTGACCGAGCGCCCGCACCGTCCGTCCCAATCGCAGCGTGCCGACTGCCAGTCGTGCACGCGCCTCCCGCGGGACCCTCCAGGCCTCAGGCTGCAACCAACCGCATCGCCCTCCCCGGGCTCAACAGGAACGGTGTCAGGTGCGCGGCCAGGTTCGAGAAGGGCAGCACCTCGGGCTTGAGGTGTATGCCCAGCTCGTCATCCATGAACGCCCGCCTCGCCTGAATACGCGACCACGCCTCAGGCCATCGCGTCGCAAACGCCGCCCTCAAGGACTCATCGGCCAACGCGATTCCGTCCTCAATGTTCGTCGAGAAGTAGGGCCCCTCGGTCGCCGGGATGACGTCGACCTGCATCGCCGTCCCCGATCCCAGCTCGATATCGGACTCCGCGTAGACCGGCGAATGCACCCACTCGTCCAGGTGGGTCAGGTGACCGGGATTGAGCGAAACTCCGAAGAATGGGTCGCCCAGCCGGCGGTCGATCACCTCAAAGAGCTCACCGCCGGTGATGCCCAGGCCAATCCGCTCGTACCACTCGACGATCGCCCCGAAGTACGGCTTCACCAGGCGGTCCACGTAGTCGCGGATCGTTTCCGGAAGCTCGCTCTCGTCGTGGACGAAGAAGCCAGCCCTCGCGCAGAGGCCGCCCCACACCCCCACGCCCAGCAACAGCGGATCGCCCAACTCGAGCCGCCGGCTTGACGGACTGACCAGGCCGTACACGGACCGCGGCCCCGCGGCCAGCACCGGATGCAGCGACAAGGGCAGGCCGTTGAGTCCCCCTGCCTGCACCGCCTCAAGCTCAGTAATCCCAGGCCGGAACCCTCGCAGCATCCGCCGCATCGCGCTCGATAGGTGGGTGGCGGCGAACTCGAAGCAGGCCAACTGGTCTACGCTGTTGACAGCTCGCAGCCCATCTCGAGGGTTCATCAGGATGTCCGTCGCGTTGACAGGCCGGGCTCCGCAGATCTCGCTTATCATCTCCACAAGGTACGCCGGCGCGTTGATCCAGTACCGCGCGTCTGGCCCGACCTCAGGTCCGTGGTACTTCCAGTCGACGATGCCCACCGTCCTCCCCGCGGCGACCCCAGCCTCGCGCAAGATATCTTCGAGCGAAACGCTTCGTGACCGGTCCTGACCCATCAGGCTGAAGGGCTGATACAGGCGCCGCTCCAGTCTAAGCGGGCTGATGGCTGCATACGCCCAGCATTCGTTGCCCACGGCAAGCGTCGGCGCGCCTTCGGCCCCCACGATGAGCAGCGCCTCCTCGAAGCGCGGATCAAACGCCGTGAGGAACGCCAGATTGGCGAAGTGCTCCCTGTCCCCGTAGACAACAAGCACGTCAAGCCCACGGTCGGCAGCCCTGCTCCTCATCGCCGCGAGACGGCCCTCGTACTCCTCGCCCTCAATGTGTGGTTCCACCGCCGGCTCGCCGAAGTCCGGCAGCTCGACGTTGGCCAACTCAACCCGTGGGTCTTGCATACCATCCACCTCCTCTGGAATCCACCGTTATCCGGGGCCTGCGGTGACCCGCTCTTTCGTCGTTGTCACGCCATCGCGAGCGACGCCGCGCGCCGAGCGCGCGTCGGCAGCCCTGTCGAGGATCTCTGCTCTCGAGATGCCCGCCACCTCGTACATCGCCCAGATATTCTCGTCCGGCGTCTCCGGCGGGATACTGTGCGAAGCAGCCAGAATGAAGCCGCCGCCATCGCTCGTCATACCGGAGATCAGCTTCTCGGTGGCCCGGCGCACTTCCTGCGCGCTGCCGTTGGGCAGCAGGCCCTGCGTGTCCACACCGCCCATGAATGCCAGGTGCTCACCAAACTCCTGTTTCAGCTCATAGGGGTCCATCCCCGGGCAAACGCCTTGCACCGGGTTCAGTACATCCACACCGATCTCGATCAGGTCTGGGATAATGGGGTGATGGGCGCCGCAGCAGTGAAACGCGACCCAGAGGCCCCGTGCCTTGCCGACAGCCACGACCCGCGCGAGCTCCGGCTTCACCATCTCGCGCCACATCTGCGGACTGATGATCATCCCAGTCTGCGACGCCACATCGTCGCCGGTCCATAGCCAGTCCAGGGCAAAGCGAGCACACGCCTGCTCCGCCAGAGTGGCCGCGAACGTCGCGCAGCGCGCGAGCATTCGCCGCGACAGAGATGCGTCCTGGGCCATGTCGACCAGCGCCCCGTCCATCCCTCGCAGCCGCCAGTACATCTCGAAAGCGCACGGTGACACATCGCAGCCGAGGAAGTAGCCGTCGCTCGCAGCGGCGAGTTGCGCCATCGGGCCGAACAGCTCGCTCAACCGGTCGTAAGGGAACTGGTAGCCCAACACATCCTCTCGCGAGGCGCCGCTCAGAGGATACGTCGCGATCTGGTTGTACCAGTACTGGCGTACCCATTCGATGCCCCACGCATCGACGTGGGAGTCGCCATCGCGCTCGTGGACGACTCCTTCCATCGCGTAGTTGTTGTTGACCCACGTCTGATGGACGTCATTGCCCATCACGTCGCCAAGGCCATCGGCGGGAATCTCGAGCGCCACCGCCAGGCGGCGCGCCGTCTCAGGATGGAACCACATGAAGATGGGCACGCGGTCAACGGGTCGGCGTCCGAGCGCCGCGTAGACTCTCTCACGTGGTTTCACAATGCTATCCCCGGCATGCCCTCTGAATGCGGCCCCATTGTATCCGGAGGGCCATCTCCCGCAATGCGCGCTTGCGAGGCGCCCGGGGGCGGCGCCCGCGAGCTCGTCGCTTGTCACCGTCAGCCAGGCCGGTAGACTACGCGCAAGGAGAAGAACGCCAATGGAAGTGATTGCCGCCCGCTCTTTCAACACGCTCTACATCGTTCTCGACATTGTCTGGCTAGCCGTCTTCGCACTGATCCTGCTCCGCTTCAGGCGGTACCTGGCCCTTATCGTCGGACTTGTCGCCGGAGTCATCTACTTTATCGTCGACTACGGCATCTTCTATCGGGCGCTGGGTACGCGCGTCGTCGAGGGCGCTTCCCCGTTCTGGTTCCTCCTCTGGCTCAGCTTCAGCTACGGAATCACCAACTTTGCCTGGATCTGGCTCGTGCTGGATCGCGACGGCAATGCGGTCGAGTGGTCGCTGCTGCCAATCTTGGGCTGGGTCGCGGTTGCGTTCCTGAGTCAGAGCTTTGGCGCGGGCTTCGCGACCGTGTCGTGTTACCGCGGGACCGGGGCGTATCACGGCGTGATGGCGCTCATCATGGTCGTGGGCTACGTGATCCTCATCGTCCGCAACTTGCAGGCGAGCGAAACCGGGGCGGAGCGCGTGAATCTCCTCTATCTCCTGGCCCTTGGCATCGGCGTTCAGCTCGCGTGGGAGGCAGTTCTGCTGGTCAGCGGTATTCGGCCCCAAGCGATCCGCCCGCTGATTGTCAATTCCCTCATCGAGACGAACCTGGGGATCCCCATCGCCTACTTCATCCACAGGGCCGTCTCGGCCCGCGTGGGCAAGGATCTGCGCCGGACTCCGTAACCAGCAGCAAGACACCACAACGTACGTCCCCTCGCCCTACCTGAACCAGGGGCGGAGCCCTTCCTGAGCGCCGCTCACGTCACCGAGCTGGGGCCCGTGGTCGGTTCAGGCTCCGACACGCCGTCCGACACGTGCTGGCCAAGTCGGTACGATGAGATTGCTCGACAGCGCGCCACGACCCCATCCAAACGGCACCCCCTGTATGCTCCTCGGTGGCCTTATCCCGCTCCGTTCGGAATGGCACGCGGACGTGCGGCGCGGCTCCCGAAGGCAAGCTCCGGCAGCCTCGCAACTTTGCGCCCCAACCCCGGATCACCTGCTGTGTTGCAGCGCCGCTAGCCCGAACCCTTCCCGCGCGCCTGTCCCGCCGTCGATTCGCCCTGGGCTTCTTGCGGGCCCCCCGCCTCGTTCTGTCCATTCGGTCCATTCGGACCGACAGGGCCGTCGGAGCCATTCGGGCCGACTGAACCTTGCGGATTATCCGGCTGGCTAGGGCCGTCCTGGCCCTGCGGCCCTCCCTCGCCGGTGCAGTCCCCGTCTCTGTCGCGATCCCGTGTCTGATCCTGATCGCCGTCCTGCGCGCGCTCCTGCAGTTGAGCACGTTTTGCCACAGGATCACTCTCCGCGACCACCACCATCTCCATCTCTGCGTTTGCGGGCGTTTCCTCGACGGTGGCAGGTCCTGCAGCCGCCGTGGTCGCCGATTGACCCGCCCCCACTTTGATCGCGCTGCCGTCAGCCACCACCTCAGCCTCACCCTGAACGACGCTTACGACCGTCGCTTCCGGCCCAACTGTGACCTTGATGTTCTGGAATCGCATCTGCGTCTGCATGCAGACCGCAGCATGTGGCGTCAGAACCGTGACGAACTCTTTCAGGAAGTGGTGCGCCTTGAGGCGCAACTTCAGTTCGATGTGGCCTTCCACGTGCTGCAAGAGCACCGCGCTGCCATCCTCGGACAGCGACTCTTCGCCGCCGATCACCACCTCCGTGTGCTCACCCAACGCCACGATTGCATCGTCGCCAACCGTGATCGTGACGCTCGCTCCCTCTGCAGTAACCACCCGGGTGCCCTCCGCCAACTCCGCTCCGGCCTCCGCGGGCATCCACTCTTTCACACCGGGTGGCTGCATCGCAACACTGCCCCGGACAGATGTCAGCGTTCCCGTTTCCTCGTCAGCGAATGCTGGCGCGATCACCGCTGACAGAACCAGGGCCGCGCCCAGCAATGCTCCGACCACCTTGAGTGCAGTGCGCCTCGCTGCAGTTGGCCCGCCCGGCACCGGGCGGCGATCGGATCGTGACTCGCGTATCATTGGTCTCACCTCCAGATAATGTCCAGCCACCGCGCTCGGACCCATTCTAGCTCCAAGCTAGCCCCAAGGCCTCACATCCGCGGCAACTGTCTACCTGGATAACGACGCCACTGCGCCCCTGGATACGGGTGCCCCCAGCCCCCGACGACACCTAACTGGCTCAATCTCACATTCAGCAATCCTGACCCCCGCCGGGCATCAGCCAACGGCCGTCGCCAGGTGCCCGTTCCGGACACGAACCAGGCCCCCGAAGCTCTGCAGAGCTTCGGGGGCCTGGTGTTCTGCCACCCTCTTGGCGCCGGCGCAGTGGCGCCGCATCAGCCACTGCCGCCCGACTAGCCGGATCGCGGCCTGTCCCCCGCGCCACTACCGCCGTCACCGGCGGATCCCGATCCAGGGGCCGGCGTACAGGTCCCTTCACAGCCATCCTCGCCACCGCTGCCCTCGCCGGCAGGAGTGGGCTCCGCCTTGCCCGGCTCCCTGCCTTGTGGCGTCCCATCCTCCGGGCCCGCCCCGCGCGGACCGTCGTCAGGCGACTCGCCGTCGCCATCGTGTCCACCGCCAGCACCCGACTCCAGACTCCCTTCTGATGGCTCCTCTCTCACGCCCTCCGGCCGATCTTCAGCCGGCTCTCCCTCTTGCGGGGCGTCGCTACCGCGCTCCCCGTCGCTGGGCTGCCGTGTCTCATCTCCGTGATGACCCGCATCCTGCCCGTTCGCTTCGCCATCCCGTTGGGGAGTAACCTCAATACTCGGGCGGGGCGTCGGCAGTGCGGGGCCGGATTCCACACGAACTGTCTCGCCCCTGCCAACCGACACTGCACCGCTCGCACTCTCCAACGACACCCGGCCCACGGCCACAGCTACGTCGGTGCCGTCTACCCCCACGTCAACCCTAACGCCCAAGGGCCCTACCTGCGGCTGCGCTCGCAGGCGGGCGTGTGGTGTTTCGATCTCGAAGCGACGCAAAGCCCTCGCTCCCCCACCAAGGCGTGAGAACGTACCGCCGCCTGGCTGCCACAGCACGACAACAGCATCCCGGCCACTCAGCCGCGACCGTAGCTCAACCAGCTCAACCTCACTCTCCGATGCCACGTCGACGGTTCCGCCCCCAGGCAGCGCCACCATCACCGAGGAGCCCGGCCCGGTGCGCACCCTCCCGCCGGGTGGCACGCGGGCGCCAGAACGCGCCGGTTCCCACGCTTGGGTGCGAGGGAGCCATATCTCGACCACACCGTTGACTGACTCGAGCCTTGCCGCTCGAGCAACGATTGGCGGAAGCAAGAACTCGCCAAACAGCAGCCCCGCGAGAACCAGTACCAGTGCCATCACGCCCACCGTGGCCAGCCGAGGCAGGCCCCAACGCAGGGTAGCTGCGCCGAGCCATGGGATTACGCCGGCGCCCCTTTCC
>JAUVSX010000225.1 GCA_030596915.1 Chloroflexota bacterium
GAGGAGGGCCAGCCGCAGTTCGTATCCACTCTCGAATTCCCCGACGGAGAGGTGGTGCTTAGCGCAGAGCTGCCACCGTTTGCTGGTGGCTGGGGTACCAGCCCCGATCCGGTACAGTATTGCCTCTACGGGCTGACGGCTTGCTTTGCTGCGATCCTGATGGCAACAGCAACCGGTGAGGGTGTGCTGCTTACAAGGCTCGAAGTGACCGCGGAGTGCTGGATGAATCTGCGGAAACAGATGGGACTCACGAACGAAGACATCATAGAGAAAGTCAAGTTCACCGTGCACGCTGAAGGGGCTTCACGCGATCAACTGGAGAGCCTGGTGGCTTCGACAAGGGCGCGATGTCCGGGGGTGGAGTGCATCACACGAGCCATACCGCTGCAAGTTGAACTGAAACCACAGGAGTCCCGGGAGGACTAAATGAACCTCGACAATGCAGAGCAACTTCGCGATGGCGTTCGGGTAGCCTATTCTGCGGCGGCCGTAGACCCACAAGGTGAGCATCCGTTCCCCGTAGGCCGGAGTTTCGCGGAAAGCCTGGGTTACCCGCAAGACCTCGTCGCTAGCTTGCCATCCGCTTGCGTGGACGCTTTTGCTGGGGTCTCCAACGTGGCCGTTTTCGCGGACATCCCGCTGGGTGCCACAGTCCTCGACCTGGGGTGTGGGGCTGGACTCGACTCTCTGATTGCCGCGCAGCGGGTTGGCCCTGAAGGAAGGGTCGTCGGCATAGACTTTAGCGATGCCATGCTCACGCGTGCCCGCCAGGCTGCAGCGCAAGCCGGAATCGATAACGTGGAATTTCGCCGCGCAGATGCTGAGGATTTGCCTTTCGACGATGACTCGTTCGATGTGGCCCTGGCCAATGGAATCTTCAACCTGAACCCTGCCAGGGACGCGATCCTTGGCGAACTTGTACGAGTAGTGAGACCAGGGGGTGCCGTTTATGTGGCCGAACTCGTCCTAAGAGAACCTCTTCCTCCAGAGATTCAGAACAGCGAAGTAGCCTGGTTTGCCTGAATCGCCGGGGCCCAGGAAGGCGGCGCCTTCCTCGAAGGTTTTCGAACGGCTGGGTTTCGCGAAGCCATAGTTCTTCGAATGCTGCGCAACGGCCGGACCATACACCCGCGAGTGCTTGCTGCTGAGGTCTACGTTCGAAGATAGAAAGCTGCTGGCTGGAAAACAAAGGGGCAGATGCAAGCCACCCGGGAGAGATACCTGGCGTCGGCAGTAGCTGCTCTGGCGAAACACGTTGAACATCCGCGGATTCCAGGCAGCAGCCGGCAGACTGCGCGGCCTGGTGGTAGGGCGGCTGTCCCTCCCCGCAGATACGATGGTACGGGTCGGTTGGGAGCTCCACCGGATGATATCCTTTCGGGCGACAATCGGACGTTTGTGGCAGGCGGATGGCGAGAATGCAGATCGCGCACGTCGAGGTCGTTTGCCGTGGATGGAGAAACCGCAAGCGGAAACCGGGTCGCTGTCGGTGTCGCCCACTTTGCGGGGTGGCTTGCGAGCGTGACTCCATGCCCTCACCGCCGATCGTTGGGCAGACCAAGTGGTTTCACCTTTGACATTCAGGAGGAAAGCAGATGACCGAGCTACAAGTGCCTGACGCCGCGTCCAAGCAGAACCATCTGGGCCTGCGCCAGATGATGGACCCGCTGGCTGATATGTCCCATCTCGAAACGGATCCCGAACTAGAGCTTGTCGAGCTGAATCCGGGCGACGTCCTGATTGAGCAGGGGGAGGCAGGCGATAGCGCGTACGTGCTGTATGCTGGCGTACTTGGTGTCCGTGTCACGCACCAGGACGGCACAGAGACAGTCATTGACAAGCTGGCGCCAGGCGCAATCGTGGGCGAGATGGCACTTTTGAGCGGTCAGGAGCGCTCGGCAACCGTGTTTGCCGTGAACGATGTAGGTGTCATTCGCCTAACCAGGTCGAAGTTCGAGCAACTGACGGAAGAGGATCAGACCACATCGATCGCCATTGACGCTACAGTTGAGCAGCGCCGCCAGAGTCTGCAGCTTGCCCACGCTCTGAGCCACTTGATAGGTGATCTGGATGCGACCTCGCTGCACGCCCTGAAGAATCAAGTAGAGTGGCAACGCTTCTCGGTAGGCGATGTCGTCTTTCGGCAAGGCGACCAGGCGGATGGGATATACATCGTTGTCGCTGGTCGCCTGGGAATGAGCGTCGCCACCTCAGAGGGGAAGGGCGGGGTCATCGTTGAGATCGGGCCTGGTGAGACCGTCGGAGGATCCGCCCTGTCGACCGCTGACGTCAGGACAGCCAGTGTTCACGCGGTGCGTGAGGCCACGCTGGTGAGAATCGCTCTGCCCGCCTTCTGGCGCCTGGCTTCGGATCGCCCAGAGTTGATGGGCAAGATCGCTCGCATTATCGTGGAGCGGCAGCAGCGGCTCTTGAAGGGCAGGTGGCGCCAATCGCCGGAAGCCAGGGCGGCCGGCGACTTGTCACCGCGTTGGAAGATGCGTGGACGCTTGTAAAGGTAGCTGATCGACGGCCGAGCGGCAGCCGGCGGACCGCGCGGTTTGGTTGTAGGGCAGCGGTGCGCCTCCCCCGCAGATCCGATGGTACGTGCTTGTCAGGAGTCCCACCAGGTGATATCCTCTTGGAGGGCAATCGGACGCTCGCATCAAAGGGATAGCGCCTATGCAGATCACGCACGTCGAGGTCGTTCCGGTCGAGCTGAAGCTGCGCCTGCCCTACCGCACTGCCTACCATCCGGAGATCAGCCAGGTGACGGCGGTGTTTATCCGTGTGGACACCAGGCAAGGGCACGTTGCGTGGGGCTGCACGGCCTATGATCCCGTCATCTCCGGTGAGACCTTCCAGGATGTCCTCGATGGATGCCACGCGTGTGCCGATCGGGCTCGCGATCTGAATCCTCTGAACATCGAATTCGCCCTTGAGCAGCTCACTGAGATCGAGGGGGTCACGCCGTCAGTCCTGTGCGCGTTCGACCTCGCGTTCTACGACCTGCTCGGCCTGGTGGCTGGCCTGCCCCTCTACAAGCTTCTGGGAGGCTACCGCAACCGCATCCAGACCGCGGCCACAATTGGCATCGCGCCGGTCAGTGAAAGCGTGGCGCTGGCGCGCGATCGGGCACGCCAGGGCTTCCGCATCATCAAGATCAAGGGGGGGCTTGATCCTGACGAGGACTGCCGCAGGGTGCGCGCAGTCCACGAGGCACTGCCCACCTTCAGGCTGCGCCTGGACGCCGACCAGGGGTACAGCGTCGAGCAGGCGCTCGATGTCGCGCGGGCGCTGAAGGGGAAGCTGGAGATGCTGGAGCAACCGACGCCCGCGACAGATCTGGGCGCACTCCGAGAGGTGACGCGGCACAGCCCTGTGCCAATCCTCGCCGACGAGAGCGTCCTGGGTCCCGCGTCGGCGCTGGAGATTGCCTCTCAGCGGGCCGCCGACGGGATGAGCGTCAAGCTGGTCTCTTGTGGCGGGCTACGCTGCGCCAGGCAGGTGGACACGATCGCCCGAGCGGCGAAGATGGCCACGATGGTCAGTTGCGTCAACGAGCCGGCGCTGCTCACGGCCGCGGGCTTGAGTTTCGCTCTGGGCAGTCCTAACATCCGCTATGGCGACCTGGACGGCCACCTCGACCTGATCGGCGACCCCACCGTGGCAGGCTTCCTTCCGCAGGAAGGCTGGCTCATCGCAACCGATGTCCCGGGCCTGGGATGCACGGTCGAGCTATGAGACTCGCGAGGCGGGGGGCCAGCGATTATCATAAGTTGATCAGCCGGTGGGCGCGCGTATCACTATCGGCTCAAGCCTAATCTGAGAACGGGGCGGCGCTTCCCGCCGGAGCGTGCAACGAAGAGCGACGGCCCTATGCCGTCCGGTGGGCGAAAGGCAGAGCAGCCCCAGGAGACCTGGGCTGTTCCTGGTATTACTCCGGCGGCATTACAGGGAAGGTTTCGAACACCGAAACCTGGCCACCGACCTGCAGAATCGGGCATCCCTTTGTCAGCTCGACTGCCTCGTCAAGCGTCGCTGCCTTGATGATCGTGTACCCGATGGCCAAGTAGTCCGCCGGGACATCGCTCACGGTGCCGTCAGGCGAAATGGTCTTCGCCACCGGCGTGAACGGACTGCCACACCCTGCTGCTTCGCCAAGCGCTCCGTGCCAGGCCCCCCAGTCTTGCAGCCAGGCCGCCTGTTCGGCCTCGGTCTCGGGCATGTCGCCTCCAGTGTAGAGCAGCACGAAGTCCGTCATTTCGAGTCTCCTTGTATCGGTGGGTTGTGGCCGCAGCCGTGACTAGAATAGCGTAATTAGCGAGTAGTGTCAACCTTCCCGGCTTGGCTTGCGGCGGGTGCCCGTACTCTCTGCACACCAGCGACCTGCGTTGCGCAGAAGCACGACTTTCCGGTCATCGGTGCCTGGCTTTGGCCGGAGGGTGATATGGACGTGCGCAGTCGGCGGCGCGCAGGAACGGACGGGGCTCCAGGTTCGGGGCACGACCGATGATCAACCTGATCGCCGGGCGACCAGGGGTGCATTTCAGTTCTTGGGGCCGGTGCCCAGTGCGACCCGATGGTTCTCCGCCACGCAGTGACCATGCGTCGTCCAGTCCCTGAAGATGCACGCCACCTAGACAGCCCACCGTGCGGAGCGGTGGAGGAGATCTCCCCCAAACCTGAACATACCCGTGACGAGGGGCGTGGCCCTACTCAGTGGCCGAATGCGCCAGACAGGACAGAGGTTGGGGACTAGAACTCGCTGTAGACGAACTTGCCGCCGATCATTGTGGCGAGAGCGCGGGTCTCAGCGAGCTCCATCGGCGGGCACTCAAAGATGTCCCGGTCGAGGACCACCAGGTCGGCCAGCTTCCCGGGCATGAGCGAACCCACCCAATCATCCATGCCGCCGGCGTAGGCGGCGCCCAGCGTGTACGCCCGCACGGCATCCCATACCGTCACACGCTCTGCAGGATACCAGCCCCCCGGGCCCGGTGACCCGTCGACGCTTCGCCGTGTCACGGCAGCATGGATGCCGAGCAACGGATTGATGTCCTCAACTGGGCCATCTGAGCCGAAGGCCAGGGTCGCGCCTGCGCGTAGCAGGCTGTTCCACGCGTAGGCCGTGACGCAGCGGTCGCCCCAGTAGCGATCAGCCATCGGCGCATCCTGCGTGGCGTGGATGGGCTGCATCGAGGCGACGACGCCCAGCGCGCCGAAGCGTTTCACGTCGTCGGGGTGGAGTAGCTGAGCGTGCTCGATCCGGTGAGGCAGGCGCCCCTCGCCCAGCGAGCCCACGTCCTCCAACACGTCCAGCACCATGTGGTTGGCACGGTCTCCGATGGCGTGCACGGCGAGCGGCAGACCGGCGGCCAGTGCCCTGGCGGCCACGTCGTGCAGCGCTTCCTCCTCAATGGTCAGGACGCCCGTGTTTTCTGGCTCGCCATCATACGGAGCCAGCATCGCCGCCGTACGGGCGCCCAACGCCCCAGCCGCTAACACCTTGATGCCGGCCACGCGCAGCCAGTGGTCGAACCCGGCGCCCTGTAGTTGCGCCAGGGCCTCGTCAAGCATCCCGATGGGGAGATACTTCACCACCCGGATGCCCAGCAACCCGAGGCTCCGCAACCGTTGGTAGGCGTCGAAGGCCGCGGCGCCACCCATATCGTGGATCGTCGTCAGCCCCACCCGCCACGCGTGAGGGAAGGCCTCCCGGACCAAGTCCGCAACCTCCGCAGGCTCGGGTGACGGAGCCAGC
>JAUVSX010000306.1 GCA_030596915.1 Chloroflexota bacterium
AAGCTCACGCTGAAGTACGGGACGCGGTACGTGAAGTCGGCCGGCAAACAGCGCGGGATGCTCGTGATGGCTCCGATCTACGCGACGGCCGGCCACTACGCGCTCCGCACAGCAACCCTTGCTGGCGACCGTTATCTCGCGACCGAGCGCTTCCACCCGGTCCGGGCGCTCGAGATGATCGAACAGGAGCGACCATCGATGTTCGTCGCGACACCCTCGATGTATCGCCTGATCCTGGACGTGAAGGACTTCGACCGCTACGATAAGTCGTCCCTCCTCCTGACCACCTCGAGCATGGCGTACATGCCACCAGGCCTGGCCCAACGGGTGCGCGAGCGCTTCAGGTGCCCGCTCATGATTGTCTATGGCTCGACCGAGGGCGGCGGGATCACGGGCACCAGCTTGAGCGACGGCAAGAAGGTATCGACGGAGACGGTTGGGCGCGTGACCGGCGACACCAAGGTGAAGGTCGTCGACAACGATCACAACGAGCTGCCCCGCGGCGAGGCGGGTGAGATCGCCGTCAAGCACGATGGCATTATGGCCGGCTACTACAAGGCGCCGGATCTGACGGCCGAGGTCCTCGACGATGAGGGCTGGTACTACACGGGCGATGTGGGCACGATGGACGAGGAAGGCGTCGTCAAGATCGTGGGCCGCAAGAAGGACATGATCATCCGCGGCGGGCAGAACATCTTCCCGCCGGAGATCGAGCACGTGATCAACAGCCACCCGGCGGTACATGCATCCGCCGTCGTCGGCGTGCCTTCGGCGATCTACGGCGAGTCCGTGTGGGCCTTCGTCGTCCCGCACGAGGGCCAGTCGCTGACGGCAGAGGATGTTCTGAAGCATTGCCGTGGGGCATTGATTGCCTTCAAGGTCCCCGCCGAGGTGCGCATCATCGACGAGCTGCCGCTGGCCGCGCAGATGAAGGTGCAGAAGTACAAGCTGCGCGAGATCGCGGTGCAGGAGCTGAAGGACGCCGGCGAGACGATCGCCGACGCAGTAGTGGCCGGGCCTGTGGGCGAGTAGGGCTCCGTAGAAACCTGTCAGGTTTCCACTGCACTACCGTAGCGAAGTGCCCGGTCAGCGACCGCCCCCGGGCTTGTCGTGATCACTATATGTGACACGTAGCCTGATTGGGGCCAATACAAGGCGACAGGCTTGCGCCTGTCAGGCCTTCACAAAGAAAGGAGAAATGTCGTGGCAGAACAAGTGCAGATGGGTGAAATCACCATAGGTCCCGAGACGACGGTGGATGACGCACAGGCCCAAGCCGTGACGGCGTACGCCGACCGCGAGGCCGTGGTCATCGGCGAGGACAGGGTAACGTTCGGTGAGCTGGGTGATCGCATCGACAGGCTCGCCGCCGGCCTCTACAAGCTCGGCCTGCAGAAGGGTGACGTGGTCGTCCTCCTTCTGCCGACTTGCCTTGAGTTTGTCTATCTCTACTGGGCGTTGAGTAAGGTTGGCGCCGTCGTCGCGCCGGTCAACCCCCTCTCCCGACAGGCCGAGATAGCCCACATCCTGGCGGACTCGGAGGCCAAAGCGGTCGTCTTCGCCCCCAACGTGTCGGGCAACGACCTAATGGCGATTATGCAGAACGTGCGGGGCGATCTGCCCAACCTGAGCCACCTGATCGTGCGCGGCGACGACGCGCCGCAGGAGATGATCGCCTTCGATAGCCTGATGACCTCGAAGGAACCGCGGCCGCCGGAGGGTATCAACGAACCAGATGACCTGTGGGCCTTGCTCTACACAACCGGAACAACTGGGGCGCCGAAGGGCGTCATGCACACGCACCGCACGGCCATGGGCCAGTTACTGGGCATCGCGAAGCTGGCGGCGGCCATGACCGAGGCGCCGATGTCGCAGATCGGGAGTCTGGTCAAGCTCACGCTGAAGTACGGGACCCGCTACGTGAAATCGGCCGGAAAACAGCGCGCGATGCTGGCGCTCCCGCCGCTCTATGCGACGGGAGGGCATTACTGTGCTCGGTCGAGCTTGCTGATGGGCGATCTGTTCATCGGTCCTGAGCACTTCCACCCGGTCTGGGCGCTCGAGATGATCGAGCGCGAGCAGGCGAGCACGCTCGTCGCGACGCCATCGATGTTTCGACTTATGCTGGACGTGAAGGATTTCGACCGCTACGAGAAGTCATCGCTTCTGGTGGTGACCTCGAGCATGGCCTATATGCCGCCCAAGCTCGCCCAACGGGTCCGAGAACGCTTCAAGTGCCCCCTGATGATCGCCTACGGTACAACTGAGGCAGGCGGTGTGACGGCTACGGGCCTCAGCGACACGACGAAGGTGGCGACCGAGACGGTTGGGCGCGCGGCCAGCGGCGCGGAGGTGAAGATCGTCGACAACGAGCACAACGAGGTGCCCCGCGGCGAAAAGGGCGAGATCGCCGTCAAATGGGCTGGCATCATGGCCGGCTACTACAAGGCGCCGGAACTGACCGCCGAGGTGCTCGACGACGAGGGATGGTACTACTCGGGCGACCTGGGCACGATGGACAAGGAGGGCATCTTCAAGATCGTCGGCCGCAAGAAGGACATGATCATCCGCGGTGGCCAGAACATCTACCCGCCGGAGATCGAGAACCTGATCAACACCCATCCGGCGGTCCACGCGTCCGCCGTCGTGGGTGTGCCCTCGGAGATATACGGGGAGGCGGTCTGGGCCTTCGTCGTCCCGATGGAGGGCCAGACGGTGACGCCCCAAGAGGTGCTGCGCCACTGCCGCAAGGACCTGACGGCCTACAAGGTACCCAGCGAAGTGAGGATTGTCGACGAGTTGCCGATGGCCGCGGGGCTCAAGGTGCAGAAGTACAAGCTGCGCCGGATGGCGGAGGAGGAGCGGGCCGCGTAAGGACAAGAAGAAACAACGCAGAGGCGCAAAGGCCCGCCGAGGACGGCGCGTTCGCGAGCCGAAGACGGGGCGGGACACAGTCGCAGAGACTTAACTTAGCGACTCTTATCCCCCTTCGCGCCTTTGCGTTGGATGAGATGAGGAGTCACAGAATGGGCGAAATAGTAGCAGTCGTCGGTGGCACCGGATTCCTGGGCGCCAACCTGGTGGTGGCGCTGGTCGAAGCGGGTTACACACCAATCGTCGTCGCGCGCAGACCAGAACGAGTCTCGGTGGTTCTGCCCGACCTTGACGTCGAGGCGCGGTACGGCGACATCACGAAGCCTGCTAGCCTGCGGGCCGCTCTGGAGGGCTGCACCTACGTCCACAGTGTTGCGGCGATGATGGGCGACATCTTCACCAGCCCGAACCCTAATCAGCGTGAGGCGGCTATGCGCGTCAACGTCGACGGGACGGTGAACGTGCTGCGAGCCGCGCACGCTGCAGGCGCCAAGCGCGCCGTCGTGACGAGCAGTTGCAGCACCCGCTATCAGCCCGGTGGCGCGCTGGCGAACGAGGATTCTCCCGCTATCGGCGATACGATCGTGCCCGATGCCTACGTCACCAGCAAGGTCCACGAGGAGAAGGCCGTTGCCGACTTCTCTCGGGAGACGGGCTTCGAGGTCGTTGCCATCCTGCCGGGTGGGCTCGTCGGCCCGAGGGACGCCAGCCCCACCCCTCTGGGGACCGGCATTCTGGCGCGTCTGAACGGCGAACCGAGCGGTGGGATCGGGCTCGAGGGCGCCTTCCCAGTCGTCGACGTGCGCGACACGGCGCGCGCCCACGTCGCGGCGATGGAGATCGAGGATCCCAACGAAACGTACCTTGTTGTAGCCCAGACGATAGATGCGCAGGAGTGGTCAGCCTTGTTCGGGCGCGTCTCAGGCCTCCCTGGCGAGGGACGGGTCATCCCCACGTCGATCGCGATGCCGATGGCCTACGTGTTCGAGGCCGTCGCCTGGCTGCGGCGTAAGCCCGCGCCGCTCAACCGTAATGCGATCCGCCACGTCGTCCAACGTCAGCAGTACGACTGCACGCGGGCCAGCACCGAACTGGGCATCACGTACCTTCCGATCGAGGTCACGCTGCGCGACACGATCCGCTGGTACGTCGGCAATGGTTGGATCACGAACGAGGAGAACCTGGCGATTCTGAGAGAAACCCTCGCCGCTTCGTAGCCGCGCCGGGGTGTTCCTCACGCCGCTTCTATGGCGCGTCTGGGCTGCGTCGCGGCATGGAAGCCGCGGCTACACAACACAGCGAAATCTGCCGATGAATGCGGCGGCCCGACAGAATGCACGCCAGGCAGGCCATCCTCTCCAACTCCCTATTGACTTTGACTGCGCCCCACCAGCACGAAGATAGCCGACCGCGCGCCCCAGCAGCCTCCGGGCCAGCGGTCGGTTGCTGTTTGGCCCTCCCGAGCAAAGGCGGCGCGGCGTGGACTATCGGCCGCGCTAGTGTCCCACCTATGCGCATAGACACACCGGATCCGGCAGAGTGCCAGGCGGAGTGGACCATCGGCCACGCCCGGGGTCGAATCCCCGGTCTCAAGAACAAAGCCCCATAATAGGGGCTCAGGCGGATCCGTCGGCCGCCGCACCTGTCCGACGGACAGGCGTAGACTCGGGGGTTGACCCTGCTGCTCCCAGCCACGGTCCCGGAGGCGTCCGAGGAGTAGGACTCAACGCAGAGCCGCAAAGGCGCACCGAGGAACGGCGCGTGGCAAAGGCGCACCGAGGAACGGCGCGTGGCAAAGGCGCACCGAGGAACGGCGCGTGGCAAAGGCGCAGAGGCACAGCGCACTTCCCTTTGTCCCCAGCCACCGTCCTCGGGGGCGAGCTCCGTCCGGTCTCGGACTGGCAGTCCTTGGTCGTC
>JAUVSX010000406.1 GCA_030596915.1 Chloroflexota bacterium
AGCTAGAGGAAGGCAACCAGAAGCTAACGAATCTGAAGGACTTCGGTCTGAAATCGCTGGCTGATCTGAAGAAGACTCTGCGGGGTCGCGGATTTGTACTCCCTGGGGACGAGGCGCCCGAAGCGGGCGTCGCCGAGGCGGACGCCTCCGGGGCGGAAGTTGTCGAGGAGGAGGCCCCCGAGGCGGGGGTGCCAGTAGAGGCCGCTGCCGTGGCCGGCTAGCGTCGGTTTGATGGAACACAGGGCAGGGGCAGGTGGAACCCCATCTGCCCCTGTTTGTCGTCCTGGCCTCGCGCGCTGAGCTGCGAGATTGTGGTGGTCCGCTGCGAGGCGCCCCGTGCGTTCGCCAAGAGCGTGCGAAATGGGCCGACGGAGGGGTGGCGTGATCGATAGGCCGGGGGGCGGGTGGATCGAGATCGTATGCGGGAGCATGTTCTCCGGCAAGACGGAGGAGCTGATCCGCAGGGTGCGCCGGGCCAAGATCGCCAGGCAGAAGGTTCAGGTCTTCAAGCCGGCGATAGACGACCGCTACGGCCTGCAGGAAGTGACCTCCCACAACGGTGTGCGGGTCGAGGCGATTCCAGTCGGCACCGTGCAATCCCTTGCCAGCCTGATCGAGTCCGATACGGCGGTTGTGGCGTTTGACGAGGTTCAGTTCTACGATGGGGATGTGGTCGGCCTGTGTGAAGAACTGGCCGACCGCGGTGTGCGCGTGATCGTCTCGGGACTGGATATGGACTTCCGGGGCGAGCCCTTCGGCCCGCTGCCCGCGCTGATGGCCAGGGCTGAGCGCGTAGACAAGCTGCAAGCCATCTGCGTCGTCTGTGGCCAGCCGGCCAGTCGCACCCAGAGGCTCCTCGACGGGGAGCCCGCTGCGTTCGACGACCCCGTGATCCTCGTGGGCGCCAGCGAGGTCTACGAGGCGCGGTGCCGCGCATGCCACGCGGTGAGTTCGGCAGGTAGGGACGGGGCAGCAGATGTCTGACAGACCGGTTCCTGACGCGATTGAGCGGATACTCCTGGACGATGTTGACATTGCCACGCGGGTGCGCGAGCTGGCGGCGCAGATCAGCGCGGACTATTCTACAACTGATGACCTGGTGCTCATCGGCGTACTGAAGGGAGCCTTCATCTTCATGGCCGATCTCACGCGCCATCTCACGGTGCCCCATCGTGTCGACTTCATTGCCCTATCCAGCTACAACAGGGGCGCTGACAGCCGTGGTGCTGTGCGAATGATCATGGACACCCGGATCAACGTCACAGGCCGCGACGTGCTTGTCGTCGAGGACATTCTCGACACGGGCCACACGCTCGACTATCTGCTGCGCATCTTCCGTGCTCGCCAACCCGCTTCCCTGCGGTCGTGTGTGCTGCTTAGCAAGCCTGATCGCCGCCGAGTCGACGTGCCGGTTGACTACACGGGCTTCACGATCTCAGATGAGTGGGTCGTGGGCTACGGTCTGGACTACGCCGACCGCTACCGAACACTGCCCTACCTTGCGGCCCTGAAACCGGAGGTCTACGAGAAGGCGTAGGTCTACGAGAGTACGTGGGCGCACGAGGAGACGTGGGGGCACAGCTCAGATGGCGCAACGGGATGACGTCGCCAAGATCCTAGTTGGGGAGCACCAACTCCAGGCACGCGTGGCGGAGCTTGCCCGAGCGATCGACGGGGCCTACTCGGACGATGACCGTCTGCTCCTCGTGTGCGTCCTCAAGGGCGCGTTCATGTTCCTAGGGGACCTGATGCGCCAGCTGACCATTCGGCACGAGGTCGACTTCATGGTCGTCTCCTCGTATGGGGATGCGACCGAGAGCAGTGGCGTGGTCCGGATCCTTCTCGACCTGGAGCAGAACATCGCGGGGCGACACGTGCTGGTCGTCGAGGACATCGTCGATTCCGGCCGTACCCTCGACTACGTCACCCGTAACCTGCGCACCCGCCGCCCGGCCAGCCTGAGGATCTGCAGTCTGCTCAGCAAGCCGTCTCGTCGTGCGATCGATGTGCCGGTCGACTTCGTCGGCTTCGAAATTCCCGACGAATTCGTCATCGGGTACGGTCTGGACTTCGCGGAGCAGTATCGCAACCTGCCGTTTATCGGCGTGCTGAAGGAAGAGATCTACTCGGCCTCATAGCCCGTCTCGTCGCACGCTACAGGTCTGCGCGTGGGTCAGCCAGCACTGCAATAACCGCCTCCCGTCGTCACTGGCAACGCCTGTTTTCAGTTGCCAGAAACAGACGCGGCCAACCTGAGGTTTCAGTGTGTGTCTAGCGGCTGACTCGGCCCGAGACGTCACCCCCAGCTAGCTTCTCGACCTCGGCGACACTGACCAAGTTGAAATCTCCCCGGATCGTGTGCTTCAGGCACGAGGCTGCCACGGCGAAGTTGAGAGCCCGCCGGTCGTCCTGGAACGACCGCAGGCCGTAGATCAGGCCCCCACAGAAGCTGTCGCCGCCGCCAACGCGATCGACGATCGGTATGATACTGTATTTAGGTCCGACGTACAGCGTGCCACCACGCCAGAGTACTGCGCTCCAGGTGTTGTGGCTTGCCGAGAGCGACCCACGGAGGGTGATCGCGACGGCCTGCAGGCTTGGGAAGCGCCGGGACAGCTCCTCGCACACGAACCTGTACGCTTCTGCCTCAACCCGACCCGCTGTCACGTCGACCTCAGGCGCTCTGATGCCGAAGACCTTGTCGGCATCCTCCTCGTTCCCGATCGCGATATCACATAGCCCCACCAACTCGGGCATGACCTCCGCGGGGGCCTTGCCCCAACGCCACAGCTTGCGCCGGTAGTTCAGATCGCAGGAGATGGTCAACCCCATCTCCCGCGCAACCTGCACGCCTTCCAGACAGACCCGGGCGGCGCCCTCGGAGATCGCCGGCGTGATGCCCGTCCAGTGGAACCAGCTAGCGCCGGAGAAGAGGGCCCGCCAGTCAATCATACCCGGCTGCACGGTCGCCAGAGCCGATCCGGCGCGATCGTAGATCACCTTGCTCCCCCGCTGCGCCGACCCCATCTCCAGGAAGTAGATACCAAGGCGCTCTCCGCCGCGCACTACGTGCCGGGTACCAATGCCGTACTGGCGCAGGAAGTTCAGGCAGGCATCACCGATGTCGTTGGCCGGCAGCCGGGTGACGTACTCGACTGGCAGTCCGAAGTGGGCCAAGGTGGCCGCTACGTTGGCCTCGCCGCCTCCGTAGATCGCGTCGAACCCTCGCGCCTGGATGAAGCGCTGGAATCCTGGCGGGGACAGCCGCAACATGATCTCGCCGAAGGTGACGATCGTGTCCATGCGCTTACGACCTCACAGTAGGTCCGCTACCCATCCGATCCCGAGCTCGTGCAGCCTCCCCGCCGTTGGTGCGCCCGTCTCTTTGTCCCACCCGCGCATCTCATAGTAGAGATCGATGGCCGCCGCGATATCCTCCGCGGGCACCTGCACCCCTTTGGCGCCGCCCGACTGGAACACAGTGGAGAAGCGCCACGGGGCCACGTCGTCCGCGGCTCTGATTCCCTGCCGGTAGTTGATCACGCGCGACATCGCGAGGGCTCGTTCACCCACCTGCATCAGCTCCAGCATCGAGCTATTCCAACCCGTCACACCCTCCACTATGTCGCGGACGTGCACGAAATCCCAGGGAATGAATATGCACTGGCCCACCGAGTTGAGGAATACCATCCAATCGATATGGTGCTTGGTCAGGCGCACCTTCTCGGTACCCAGGTCGTCGATAGGCAAGGGCTGGAGGATGCCCAAAGAGCGCATGTTCTGGATTCCCTTGCCCTCCGTATTGTAGCCAACGTCGTGGATGTTGTGCACGTGATCAGCACCGGTCGGCGA
>JAUVSX010000415.1 GCA_030596915.1 Chloroflexota bacterium
ACGACATCGGGATGGCGTTCCGCCTGATCCTGGTCAAAGCAGCCCACAACCCCGTTCTCGTTACCTTGTACCAGCGCCAATTGCCGGACTGCTGCAGGAACACCAGCGTCCGATCTACGAGCAGCTTAGCGACCCCCAGGGCGAGCTCCGGCAGCACCGGGAGATCTTTGCCAGCATCCAGCAGAGGGATAGTGCGCTTGCCCGGGAGACAATGCGCCGGCACCTCGATTACGTGTTGAGCACCACCCGGCGTGCCGTACCCGAGGCATTCCTGCACGGATAGTCACACGCATCGCCGGCCGCGGCCCACCTACTCGGCGCTCGACAGGCGAATGTGAGGAATTCAGACACTATCGTCTGTTCACATAGTTCGACCAACTGGGCGAGGCCGGCCAACCAGAGAAGGCATTGCGACACGCGCAAGCCGCCCAGCACCCCCGATTCGGGAGCCCATCATGAAGACGAAGCTGGCTATCACAAACGCACGGCTCATAGACGGCGCAAGCCCTGAACCAATTCTGCACAGCGTCGTGCTGGTAGGCAGTGACGGGCGGATCACGGCCACGGGCCGCAGCGGCGAGCTGCCCGTCCCGGAGGGGACGCCCACGATTGATGCCTCGGGCATGACGCTGATTCCCGGACTGATCGATGGGCACCAACACCTGACGCTGGACAAGCGGCTGTACTCCGCCCACGCGGCCCGCGAAGACATCCTTTCCCTCGACGGCCCGCAGCGGCAGCTTGTCCGGGCCGGCCACAACGCGCAACTCGCGCTGGCCGCTGGCGTCACGACCGTGCGTGACTGCGGCGCCTCCGACTACTCCGTGCTGGCCCTCCGCGACGCCATTGAGGCGGGGGACTTCGTCGGTCCCCGGATATTGGCTTGCGGCAGGCCAATCACGACGACGGCTGGCCACATCTACACCGATTGGGGCGTCGATTCCGCTGACGAGATGAAGAAGGCAGTGCGGCTTGTCGCCAGCCAGGGGGTCGACTTCGTCAAGCTGATCGTCAGCGGTGGCACGACGTCGCCGGGCTCCAACATCACACGATCTCAATACACGCTGAAGGAAGTGCGCGTTGCCGTCGAGGACGCCCACCGTCTGGGCCTGCAGGTCGTCGTTCACGCGATCTCAACCGACAGCATTAGGCTGGCTGCCGGAGCAGGAGTCGACACAGTCGAACACTGCTCGTGGATTGGCAGTGATCCCAGGACAACGATCACCGACGAGGGCGCCGTCTCGCTGATGGTGCGGAACGGCGTGCGAGTGGACCACGCCATCATCCCACGCCCGTACCTCTTCCCCGATGAAGTCGACCAGCCGCTCACCGCGGAGGAGCAGTGGTGGCTGGACATGCTCAAGGTCCGCTGGCCCTTTCTACACGTGATGCGAGAAAAGGGGGTCACAGTATTCCTCGGCACGGACGCAGCCTTTGGCCTCTGGCCTGGGACCCAACTGTGGCCAGGCTTCGAGGACATGGCGCGCGCAATTGAGATCATCGTGCGGTGGGGCGGATTCACGCCGCTGGAAGCCATCAAGATGGCCACGAGCGAATCGGCGAGAGCACTCGAGCTCGACCATGACATCGGAACCGTGGAAGTGGGCAAGCGCGCTGATCTGGCCCTGTTGGACGGTGACCCGCTGACCGACATCCGGGCCTTGCGCCACATCGCGCTGGTGCTGCGAGACGGAGCGCTCGTCGCTGACCACGGCCGCATCGTTCTTGCGGGCGGCCGCTGCGCTTCCGAAGGCATACGCCGCTGGGAGCTGCCGCAGTAAGAACCAGCTTCCCGGAAGCTAGGGGATACTCTCGGCAGGCAGGACACCGCCTGAGCCCATAGCTCATCGAGGCAGGAACCGACCAGAGCTTCCGGGAAGCTAGGGGACGGTCTCGCCAGGCAGGACGTTGCTTGAATCCATAGCCCATCCCGCTGAGAGCGGCTGACGTTTCCGGGATGAGACGAAGGAGCATCGTATGTCCAGGTCGTCGGAGTTGTTCGAAGCGGCCCAGAAACACCTGATCGGCGGCGCATGTGCGGGTGGCCGCTTCAATCCCCTGCTGGGCCAGCCCCTGTACGTCGCACGCGGTCAAGGCTCTCGCTTCTGGGACATCGACGGGAAGGAGTACATCGACCTCTTCACCGGCAGCGGCGCCACCTTCCTCGGCCACAACCACCCTGCGATCAACGAGGCCATCAGGCAGGCCCTCGACGTGGGCATCATCGTCAACGGCGAGACGGAGTACCACTCGCGCTTCGCTGAGATGATTGCCGACGCAGTGCCCTGCGCCGAGAAGATCCGCCTTCAGAACAGCGGCACCGAGGCGACGATGGGCGCGATCCGCATCGCGCGCGCCTACACCGGGAAGCCGAAGATCCTGAAGTTTGAGGGTCACTTCCACGGCATGCATGATTACGCCTGGTTCAATTGCTCCACACCCCTGGGAGGTCTACGCGACGACGGCACGGTTGCGCCTATCGCCGATTCGGACGGGATGCCCGAACTGATGTCGGAGCTGATCGTCGTTGTGCCCTTCAACGACATCGAGCCCTTCGCCCGGGCCGTGCGCGCACACCGGGACGACCTGGCTGCCGTCATCATGGAGCCGGTCTCTTACAACCAGGGATGCATTCCAGCCGACGCCGAGTACCTGCGCGAGGTACGCCGCATCTGCAGCGACTCGGGCGTTGTACTGATCTTCGATGAGGTCCTGTCGGGCTTCCGCATGTGCCGGGGTGGCGCGCAGGAGTACCTGGGCGTGACGCCGGATATGTGTACACTCGCCAAGGCCCTCGGCGGTGGCGTGCCCATCTCCGCCATATGTGGCCGCACAGACATTATGTCCGTACTCAACCCGGTGGGACACACTGTCATCAGCGGCACCTACACCGGACACCTGGTCTCCGTGATGGCGGCCATCGCTTGCCAGACGGAGATCGCGCAGCCTGGCTTCTATGACCACATCGACGCTCTCGCTGACCGTCTGTACACGGGCATCACAGACTTGCTCAGCACCACGGGTATCCCGGGCATCGTGCAGGGAATCGGTGCGCGTTTCGGCCTCTACCTGGGCGTGACGGAGCCCGTAACCAACTACCGGGAGGCCACGAAGTGCGATCGCGAGATGGAGATCGCGTTCCTGCTTGGATGTGTGAAACGCGGCCTCTACCTCCACGACTACGGCCACCTGACGCCTATGCACCACGGGTTCTCGGCGCAGCACACTACGGAGGACATTGACGAGGCATTGGGCGTGATCGAGGACGTGTTTCGAGACATCCGCGCTTAGCGGTCGGAACCTGTTACGTGGCATCGCGGACCGCCAGGACTCACGGTCGCGGCGCCCAAAGAGAGGGCGCGCGCGGGTTACACTCGGCGATCACAGCAAGGGGGGGATGCCGGGAGAAACGACCCCAACGGCCAGTAGCAATGCGGCCGCTGCGCACAGCAGACATCTCAAGGGATGTAGGGGACCAAACGACTGCCTCAAGAAGGAGCGCAAGATGACTGAAGTCAGCAGTGAGCCTAAGGCCGGTTTCTGGACGATGGAAAACTAGACCCTCGCCGTGCGCATCGACGCGGAGCGCTGCTGGTTCGAGGTCACCGACAAGCGCACGGGAGTGACGTGGGGGCACGACCCCTGGTACAACACGGTGGGCGAGCTCACGGTTCACAACGTGGCGACCGGCACCACCCACACGTGTCACCTGTCAGATGCGAATGCGCACGGTGACCGCCC